>JBDIAV010000024.1:0-36194 GCA_039812645.1 Actinomycetaceae bacterium | reverse complement strand
AGCTGCGCCGGTGATAGTGGGGCTGCGTAGTCCGTACCCGGCGGCGATTGCGGCCCCGGCAAGGCTCACGCCAATGGTGTTACCCAGGTTGAACGCTGCGATGTTGGTTGCGGACGCCAGGTTCGCTGCGCCGGTGGCGTGGCGGAGAACGCGGGCCTGTAGGCCAGGTACGGTGGCGAAACCGACCAAGCCGAGCAGGAACAGCATGATCGCGGCAGGTAGTGGCATTGCCGCGACCGCTCCCAGGATCAAGATGACGATGGGCAGTAGAATCGACAGAACAAGGACCGCATGGTCAGGGTCACGGTCTGCCGCCCGGCCACCAAGGATGTTGCCCGTGAATAAGCCCGCTCCGAACAACACCAACAGCCACGGGATCGTCGACGCCGAGTAGCCGGTCACCTCGCGTAACAATGGCTCGATGTAGGTGAAGACTCCGAACATGCCGCCGAACACCAGCGCCGTCGTCAGTAACGAGACGAGTACCTGGGGTCGCAGTAGGGCGCGGAACTGTTGCGGCAACGGGAGTTGACCTTGCTCGGGCTCTGTACGAGGGATAAGCAACACCAGCCCGGCCAAGGCGATGATGCCGATAACCGAAATGATCCAAAACACGGTACGCCACCCGAACTGCTGGCCAACGAACGCTCCGAGCGGAACCCCCAGAACGTTAGCGATAGTCAGGCCAGCGAACAGAGCGGAGACCGCCGAGGCCCGCTTACCTTTCGGCACCAAAGAGGAGGCCAGTACGGCGCCGATACCGAAGTATCCTCCGTGTCCAAACGCGGCCACGATCCGACCACCCAGCATGACCGCGTAGTTGGGTGCCCATGCCGACAACACATTGCCGATCACGAAGAAGATCAACAAAACGATCAGCGCTAACTTCGGGGGTCGTTTCATCAAGAACGGGGTGATGATCAGAGCGCCCGGAACCACTGCCAAGGCGTACACGCCCACCAGGTTTCCTGCCGTGGTGATACTGACGCCCAGGTCGCCCGCCACCTCGGTGAGCAGCCCGGCAATGATGAACTCCGTCAGCCCAATCCCGAAGCCGCCAACACTCAACGCGAGGAGCGCCAACGTCGTCTTTCGAGATTGAGTGCTTTGAACTTCCGTTAGCATCCGGCAGTACCTCTTCCACAGTCAGGTCGAACGGCCTGAAATCTGTCGAACGGCTCAGGCCACAACCAACTCTGCGCGCAGACACCACCACCAACCAGACCACCGGGTTGCCTAGCACTGCCAGTACCAGCCTGGCGACGAGCCAATCGCCATCAGTGCCAATTCCACATGCGAATCAACTTACTCTCAGTCGCATGCAGCCCTATGCCGTTGCGAGGCGGGCGGCCTCCGCTCGTACCTGCTCCTTGGTCACCGCATAGTCGGGGTTGACGACGGTGGGGTCCACGCGGAGTTGCCGAATATCGGTGGTGCCGAGGAATCGGTATCCTCGGTGGCACGGGTCATGTCGATCTGCCTCGCGTCCTACGTCCTCGCTGCCGCCGGTCTCCTAGAGACGCCGGACTCCTAGAGACGCCGGACTCCTAGAGACGACGACGGACTCCATCGACACAGTCGCGCACCGTGCCGGTTTCGGATCAGCAAACGCGCTACGCCCGCATATCCGCGCCAGCATCGATGGTAACGCCCGTGGGTTTCGAAAACCGCCGTGGTTTAGTTCGGCGGCTGATGATTATTTCTTTCGTGGCGGGTAGAGGGGCGTGTCGCCGGTGAGCGAGTTGATGGCTTTCTTTGGTCCGGCAATTCCGAGGGCAGAACTGAGTCGCTCCATCACCGGAGTCAGCCGTTCGATCAGTTCAGGATCGGCCGCACTTGTCACCACGTGGGTGGGAGAAACGGACTCCAGCGCCTCAAAGAGCGCCGCCCCCGCAGTCTCGATGCCTTCCACGGATTCATCAGCGACGACGGCATTGCTGAAGGCTTCAACCAGCGCCCTCAATTTCGGTTGGCGCAGAACACGCACACCTGTGAACATCGGGCTGCTTGCGCCACTTGGAGTAAGCGATTCGCACCAGTCCTGATCGGCGTGGATCATTTGATAGACCCAGCGGCCCTTCTCGGGATTACACGCGTGAACCTGGCCAGATGCAATCACCGTGACGTCACCGGGTGCTAGGCGAATCGTGCCCCCGAGTGGTCCGGAGAAGACGGATGTCCCTTCGTCGATCAACCCAATAGACAAGGCATCATGGGAGTGCAGGCGGTAGCAAGAGTTCTGCTGACACGACCGCCTCGCTTCAAGACCAGACACCCTGGCACTACGCGAAAACTCAGTCATTTAGGTAGTCTCTGGCGCGTTGTTTGGCGGTGGCGATGAGGCTGGCGGGGTCGGTGACTCCGATGCCGGTGAGGGCTGTGATGTAGCCGCGCCAGAGTTGGTCTTGGCGTACGAAGACCGCCTGGGCGAGGTCAGCTTTGGTTTTATCGTGGGATGTCACTGTGGAGGCCATGTAAGAAACGGAACCAGGCTACTCGGCTGATTCGAGGACGACGACGGCGCTTGCCACCGGTCCGTCGTGGGTCAGGGAGAGGTGGCATCGGACATCGCCAACCGATTCCTTGACTGCGCGGGTGACTCCCCCGTGCAGCGCGAGCGATGGCCTTCCCCACTTGTCTTGGATCACCTCGATTTCCGACCAGACGAGGTCGGCCTCGGAGATGACAGGTGGCTGGCCGTGGAGCGCCGCGCTCCACGCCTTGATGAAGGATTCCTTGGCGGCCCACCGGGCCGCCAAGTGCGCGGCGACCTCGGGCGAGGCTCCGGGTTGGGTATGAGCTACTGCGCGAGCCTTGGCAGTTCGCTGCTCACGCCCGGTGAAGACATCCGTGAACCGCGAGCCAGGCTCATTGAGTTGGCTCGCAAAGGACTCGATGTCCACAACGTCGGTACCCACACCAAGAATCATATTGTCTCCTTTTGAGAGATAGGTGGCTGCTGGAAGGATTAGTGCTGGTCAAAATCCTAAGCGGAACAATGTAGGGGTTCTAGGCGGAAGATTGTAGAGCCTCTAAGCGGAACAATGTAGAGCCTCTAGGCGGGAAATTGTAGACCCCTTGATCAGAGAGAGTTGAAAGGTGAGCATTAGCCAGAGAAATCGACCCCAGTAGGTTCGACTTCTCTGGCTAAGGGTTGATTTCTGTGAGTGACAGCAAAGGCGGCCCATGGGTTTCCCCACGGGCCGCCTCACGCTATTGGTCTATTCCCAAATCAGACGAACCACCTGATTGGAGCGGGTGAGTATCTCTCTAAGATCGAGATCGTCACCCATCAACATCCTCACCCGACACAACCTAGAGCTCGACCCGGCCCCGACTGGAACCCGGCCGGAGCCCGGTGGGAGAACCCGAGTCCTCCCACCAGAACAACTCAGAAGTTGCCATTGGCTCCCAGGCGTGCCTCGGGATCGAGCAGCATCGCTGCCTCTTCCTCGTGGGCATCACCGGAGAAGCGGCGTCCATCGATCTCCTCGAAGAGCGGAGCGTGGCCGATCATGCCTGCCGAGAGCTGGCGGTTACCAGCACCCAGACGAGCCGTAGCCTGCTCGCGCCAAGCGCTAGCCGCATCCTCGCCAAGCGAGTTAGCAATGGCCTGCTCGAAAGCGCCGGGATGGACCAGAGCCACAAGCGCCGCCACGTGTCCGAAGCCAAGCGAAGTCAGGACGGCCGCCTTGACGGTGTCCAGCTTGAGTGGCTGGCGCGGCCAGACGAGGAAGGTGTCCTCTTCGAAGGCCGGGTCGAGGCAGTCAAGCGACTTATTGCCAGGAACCGTGCTGTTCGAGAAGATCTGCGTCAGGCCAGCCATCTGGAAGAGCGCAGCTCCACCCTTGGCGTGGCCGGTCAGCGTCTTCTGCGAAATGACGTAGAGCGGGTTGCCAGCCGAACGGCCCAGCGCATTGGCCAGGCGCATGTGCAGCTCGGCCTCGTTCGGGTCATTGGCATTCGTCGAGGTGTCGTGCTTGGAGACAATCTTGATGTCATCAGCATCAACGCCCAGAGCAGCGAGTCCACGAGCAAGTCGCGAGTTCTTACCACCGCGAGCAGCTGCAAGCGCTCCCTGGCCTGGGGCCGGGATAGAGGTGTGGATGCCATCCGCGAAGGACTGCACGAAGCCCACAACACCAAGAACCGGCAGGCCCAGCTCGATGGCGAGATCGCCACGGGCCAGCAGCACGGTGCCACCGCCCTCTCCCTCGATAAAGCCTCCACGGCGAAGATCGCCTGCACGGGAGAAGAAGCGCTCGTTGATGCCCTTGTCTCGCATGGACTGCGAGTGAGCACTGGCGTTCATGTCACCGAAGCCGATGAGCGACTCAACCTGGACGTCGTCGATAGCTCCGGCCACCACGAAGGTTGCCTTGCCAGCGGTGATCTTGTCCACGCCTTCCTCGACGGACACCGCGGCAGTCGCACAAGCGCCCACCGGGTGGATCATCGAGCCATAACCACCCACGTAGCTCTGCATGGTGTGCGCAGCCACCACGTTCGGCAGGGTCTCCTGCAGGATGTCCTGCGGGTACTCGCCGCCGAGGAAGCGATCCACGTACAGTCGACGCATTGACGTCATGCCACCGAAGCCGGTGCCCTGAGTCGAAGCCACCTCAGACGGGTGCAGGTAACGCAGCAGCTCAGCCGGGCTGAAGCCCGAGCTAACGAACGCGTCCACTGTGGTCAGCAGGTTCCAGATGGCCATGCGGTCCATGGACTCGGTCATGGCTGCCGGGATGCCCCAGTGAGCCGGATCGAAGCCGGTCGGGAACTGGCCACCAACGGTACGAGACAAAGCGGTGCGGCGAGGTACGTAGGTCAGCGCGCCAGCTCGGCGCGTCACCGTCCACTCGTCGTCCACAAAGGCCATCGTCGTGTTGGCCGGATCGGCATCCACGTGAGCCTGAGCGGCGGCCTTGTCGGCAACCGAGAAGGTCACGTCGGAATCGAGGCGAACCGGAGCAACGTCTACGGTACCGAGGTCCGACAGCACGCCATCGTCAACGTAGGTGCGCACACCGGAACGCGCCACGACTTCGTCGCGGAAGCGCTCCCAAATGTCCGCCTCGTCAACGAGGTGCTCGTCGGCATCGTACCAACCGGGCTGCGGGGTCTCGTGCCAGGTGAGCAGGCCCATCATCCAAGCCAGCTCCAGCACGCCCGCGGCGGTGAGGTCGAAGTCGCCGTCGTCGGTCACACCGAGTTCGGCCTGCAGGCGGGTACGAGCGGAGCCCCACGGGCCTACCTCGCCCACGCCCACGATAACTACGAGGTCCTCGGGCTTGGCGGTAACGCCAGACCAGTCAGCTGTGTCAGCACCGGGCTGAACCGGGGACTGCGGCGTGGGCAGTGCCTTGACCGTAGCGGCCTCAGCAGCCTCCGACACCTCAGCCTCGGGCAGAGACGCCTGCAACTCGCGCAGGTTGACCTTGTTGAGACCACCGGTGAGGTCAGCCTCAACCGGCTCGACGGCGGCAGCGGCGCGGGTCTCGGCCGAGCAGAGAGCAACAAGCTGCTCACCCATCTCGGCGGTGGACCAGGTGCGTACACCCTCTGCCTCAACGGCAGCGACCAACGGATCGTTACGACCCATGAGGCCGGTTCCGCGGACCCAACCAATCTTGGCCTGGACGAGCGACGTGCGCTCGCCCCACGGCTCGACACGCCACTTGTTCATGATCGCGTCGAACGCGGCCTTGACCTCGCCGTATGCCCCGTCGCCACCGAAAGTGCCGCGGTTAGGCGAACCCGGGAGGATGGTGTGCAGGCGATGAGCAACGTCGTGCTCGGCGCCCAGCTGAGCCAGCGAGCCGAGCAGCCGCTCGACGCTCCACAGTAGAAGACGAGCCTGGTTCTCCGTCTCGGGGCCGGCGTCGGCAAGCGAGCCGCGAACCGGCGGAGCCGCGAACGGCAGCAGCAGATCGGGAACCAGCGCGGGCTTGATGAGCTTAGAGGTGGCACCCACCGTCTCGCGCTGCTCCGAACCGATCCACTCGACGAGTGCATCGACGTCACGGAAGCTGGCGAGGTTGGCCGGAACCATCCACAGCTCGGAAGCCGCACGGGCATGGGTACGGTAGAGCTCCTTGGCGAAGCTCAAACGCGCCGTGTCGATACGGGAAGCCGTGATGATGACGGTTGCTCCACCGGCCAGCAGGCGGCCTGCGGCGGCACCGGCGATTGAGTTCGGGGTGACGCCGGTAATGACGGCAACCTGTCCTTCGAACTCGCCAGCGGTCTTATCACGGGCATCGGCAGCGATCTGAGCCAAACGCTCAGCCAGCTCAGGCTTACGAGCGGCCTGCCATTCGGCCTGACGCGCCACTTCCTCGCCAACACCGTGGAAATCACCGGTCACCTCGTAGCCGTGGGCGATGCGGGCAACATCCTCGCGGGCGGTCGCCCAACGATCACACAGGCGCACAGCGCGAGCCGAATCGAAGCTCGGGCTCACGAACTTCTCCCAGCCGGAGCCGAGCTCGGCGGTCATAGCGTCGCGCAAAGCGAGATCCTCGGCCTGCGGGGCGTCGACCACCGGGAGCGGCTGACCAAGGCGAACGAGCAGGTCGCGAGCGGTATCCGCCAGCGCACCCGTCATCTTCTCGGAGAAGGCGTCGAGCGCGGCGGAATCAACCACTGCGCCACCGGCACCGCCACCAGCGGAGGGGATTGCGACAGAAACACCGGCAGCAGCAGCCACCGAGGCCACAGCCGCATCAATCAGCGCGTCAAGCTCGGAAGCATTGGACGGTGCCGGGTTAGGAAGCGTGGCCAACTCGCCACCGCGGGTGGACTTGCCATCGCGGGTGTCGAGAACCAGAGCGGCGCGCACGTGAGCGACCCAGCCTTCGCCGAGCTGCCACACGCCGGTGACGCGATCATTGATGCGCGCGGGCTTAGCCGCCGCCGCACCGGTGAGGCCGCGCAGGCGCTCATTGACCACTTCGGAAAGGATCGGGCCAAAGGCGCGGTAGCCGTGAGCCTGCGAGTTAATCGTGGAGGTCAGCGTGGACAGTGCGGCCTCGGCGGCACCGTCGAGCGAGCTGAGTTCGAACTCGGCAGTCATATCCATGAGGATCTGGTTGCGCTTGGAGGAGACACCGTTGGTGAGGGTCTCGACGGTATCGACATCCACAATCTGGTCAAGGCGCACCTTGGTCTGCTGAGCCAGCAGCACCTTGAGTGCGTCGCCCGCCTGGAACGGCAGGTCCGCAGCCGGACCGGAGGACGACGACGGCGCAACGGCCGGAGTTGGCGTCGACGGAGCGGCCGGTGCAGCCTCGGCAACAGCCGCGGGGGCGGCAGGAGCCGACTCAGCGGCGGGCGCAGCTTCGGACACATCGTCAGTCACGGCCGGAGCCGCCTTGACATCCTCATGCAGCACGTTCTTGGCGTCACGCTGGACGTTGTAAACGGTCACCTCGGCACCATCGTGCTCCGGCAGAGCCAGGGTACGAATGGCCATGTTGGCGAGCGTCGGCGAAGCGCCGAGACCAACCTCAACGATCTCTTCGATGCCCATGGTAATGATTTGGTTCTGGGTCTCGATCCAGCGCACCGGCGAGGCAAACTGCCAGGCCAAAAGCTCGACGAGGATCTCGCGAGCAACCTCGTTCGGATTCTCCATGGCGGCGTCGAAGTTCTCACGCAGGGCCTTGACGGACTCGGAAGGAACCACGGCGAGGATGGAATCGAGGAAGTCGACGGACAGCTCGAAGGGGCGAGCAACGAGGTTGGGGATGTAGTGACCCTCGAGAACCTCGAGGCGCACATCTTCCGGAAGCAAGCTCTGCAGCAGGTTACGGAAGTCCGGCACGCCGTCGCGCAGCACCGAGGAATGGAACGGAACGTCGATGCCCGGGATGAGCATGAACGGGCCCTTGCCGCCAAACTCCTTGGCGCGCTTGCCGGCGTCAGCAGCCAGTGCCCGCAGGCCCGCGACGGTTCCAGCGATAGCGTACTGCTGGCCAGCGAGGTTGAGGTTCACCACCTCAAGGAACTCGCCCGAAGCCTTGCTGACAGACGCGATGTAGTCGATAACGCCGTCGTCGCCCACACCGAACTGGTTCGGACGCAGAGCGCCAAGCTGGTAGTTCGAGCGTCCTTCCTCGTCACGAGGAACGAGGTGGTGCATGGTCGAGCCACGCTGGAACACGATCTCCAGAACGTTCTCCAGCGAGAAGATCTGGCCGTAGGCAGATAGCGCGGTGTACTCGCCCAGCGAGTGGCCGGCGAAGGCGGCACCATCAACCAGGGCGCCCATCTCGCGCAGACGCTCGGTCTGGGCGATGGCCACGGTAGCCAGAGCCACCTGGGTGAACTGGGTGAGGTTGAGGACGCCCTCAGGATGGGTGTAGGTGACACCCTTAGCCGTCAGGGTCTTCGGGTTGTCGCGCACCACCGCGAGGATGGAGAAACCAAGCGACTTGCGGGTGTGAACGTCAGCGCGCTCCCACACGTCGCGTGCCGCCGGGGAGGAGGCGCGCTCGTCGAGGGCCATACCCTGAGCCTGGATGCCCTGGCCGGGGTACACGTAAGCAGTGGACGGAGCAGCCACCGCGGCGGATGCCTGCGAAACCATCTCGCCGTTAATCCGGCAGGTGATCTCGAGAGCGAGACCGCCGCCACGGATGCGACCCACGCGCTCTACGCTGATCTCGACCTGATCGTTCAGCGCAACCATTCCGAACATGCGGTAGGTCCAGCCGGTGATCTCCAGGCCAGCGGTGTCCAGCGTGTCAGCAACCGTGTGCTGGGCGGCGGCGCAGAGCCACATACCATGCACGAGCGGCGCATCCATTTCGGCCACGTTGGCGGCGCGAGTGGAGGCATGGATCGGGTTGAAATCACCGGAAACGATGGCGAATGCGGTCATGTCGTTCGGCGCGGTCACCGTGGTGCGGCGCAGCAGCGAACGCGGGGTGTCAATAACCTCACGAGCCTCTCCACCACGCGGTGCCGGATCGGCCGGCGGGTTGGAGCCGTTGGCGCGGCCACGAACCGCGAAGCGCTCAACGAACTCGATAACAGTCTCGCCGCTGTCGCCGGCGCCGCGGGTGACGCGGGTAGCGATGGTGACGATGCGGCCGGAAGAGGACTCAGCTACCTCGGCGCAACGCGAGTGGGCAGTCAGTTCGCCGTCGATGATCTCATCGATCGGGGCGTGCAGCTTCTCGGAGTGATCCAAGTGCACCGCGTTCAACAGGCCTTCGATGACCGGGTAGCCGTTGACGCGGCCCGCGCCAAGTGCGGCGTAGATGGTGGGCCAGCAGGAGCCGAGCAGCGCCGAGGGAACCGCGGTGGCGGTGTAGCCCTTGGGCGAGGTGACGCCCGCATGCAGCGCGCCAACAGCCGGGGATACCGTGAAGGTGAAGTGGGCCTCGTCGTCGCCCTCCGCGAAGGTCGGGAGGCTCTCGATCGGGGTGCCACCGATGGTCGGTGCGCCGACGCCAGCCATAGCCGAGAGCAGGGCGTTCATGGCATCCGGGAGGCGAGAATCGTCGACGATGGGCAGACCACCATTGGCAACCGACTCCGGCAGAATAAGCGGAACGCGCAGCTCAGTGACGGCGTAGGGGTTCGCAGCACCGACGGTATCGAGCGGAACGATGAGGTCAAGACCATCTTCGCTTTCCACGATCTCGGTCTCGGGAACCAGGTTCGCCGGGTTCGCGGCAAGGCTGCCGTGCCACATGACGTAAGGAACGGTGCGCAGGTAGGTATCGCGATCGGTGGCGAGGCGAGAGAAGATCTCCGGGGCTTCACCCTCGATGCGAGCAACCGTGGCGACCTCGTAACGGGCGAGGATCTGGGCGATCGGCTCATCCACGGCAATCACACCGGCAACCGAGGTGGGGCCGGGGATAACACGCACTTCATCGGCCTTGTAGCGCGGGTCGTGAGACTGCCACAGGGAGTCGCCGCCCCAGCGCTGCAGGATGTCGGTGCCGATGTTGGAGACGAACGGAACCGGCTTCGGGTACTTGAGGCACAGAGCCAGGAACCACGAGGCGTCAGCCGCGGTGAGATACGTGGTTTCCGCGTTCGGGTAAGCGGCCACGAGTGCGTCGATGGCGCCGTAAGGTTCGACGACGGCGTCCTCGTTCGGGAAGACCGTCTCCACCTCACCGTGATCGGCCGGGCAAAGGCGAGCCTCGAAGCGCTGCAGCATCTCGAAGAAGCGGGTAACGAGGCCACCATCGGTCCAGGGGTGGGACAGCTCGGTAAAGCGGCGGGCCACCTCGGCGTAGGTCATCTGCTCCAGGTCGCCAAAGTAAGGCTTGGCGGTCTTGTTGATGGCCTCAATGATTTCATCGCGGCGGGCCTCAATAGCCTCGCCATCGCCGTCGACCTCAACGAGGAGGCGACCAGCGGCGGAAGCGGAGTTCTCCACCTGGTAGATGTCAGCGCGCAGCTGGGACAGACCGGAGGTAATACCACCGCGCACGGCACCGGAGGCGATCCATCCGCCCTGGTCGTCAGCAGCCACACCGGGGGTGGCCACGAGCAGTTCCTTGACGTCGCGGTTGGTCTTGGCTTCGAGGGCGGTCATGCCTGCGGTACCAATGAACACGGCGTCCACCGGCATCGCCGGACGGCCCCAGGACTTGGACCACTCACCGGTGAGGTAAGCGGCGGCGCGCTCGGGCACGCCCATGCCGCCACCGACGGTGAGGATCACGCCGGTCTGGCGGATCTCGCGGTAGGTAGCGAGCAGCAGCTCGTTGAGGTCCACCCACGAGTGGTGACCGCCAGCGTGGCCGTCCTCGATCTGGATAATGAGGGGCATGCCATGGGAGGCGCGAGCAATAGCGAGGACCTGACGAATCTGGTCCACGGTGCCTGGCTTGAAGGCAACGTAGGGGAAGCCCTCGCCGCGCAGGCGATCAATAAGCTCCACGGCCTCCTCGAGATCCGGGATACCGGCCGAGATGGTGACGCCGTCAAGCGGGGCACCCGAAGCGCGCTCACGGGAAACGAGACGGCGAGCGCCGAACTGCAGATCCCAGAGGTAGCGGTCAAGGAACATAGCATTGAACTGGGCGGTGCGGCCCGGCTCCAGCCGCTCCTTGAGATCCTTGAGGTGGGTGGCCAGAACTTCTTCGGTCACCTGACCGCCACCGGCAAGCTCCACCCAGTGACCAGCGTTCGCGGCAGCTGCCACGATCTCGGCATCCACGGTGGTGGGGGTCATGCCACCCAGCATGATGGGCGAGCGGCCCGTCAGGCGGGAGAAGGCGGTGTCGAGGACACGGTTGCCACGGATAGTGGCTAGCTTGGGAAGGTACTGCGACCAATCCTCGGAGGTAACCACGCGAGCCTGGCCAGAAACCAGCTCGTCGCGAGCAGGAGCGGTGCCTGCATCCACGTAGGAAATACCGGTGCCTGCGAGATTCTCCGTGGTGATGCGCTGAAGATTACCCGGGCCAAAGTCGATGACGTACCCATCGGAAGACTCAAGCGCGGCGATGGCCTCGGCCACCTCGGCGCTCCAGTCAAGATGGTCGGTCAGCACGGCGCGGGTGAGGTAGTCGGCGTTCTCCACGTGCAAATCGCAGTGAGCAGCCCACTCTTCCACCAGGCCAACGGCCGGGGCGAGGATATGCGAATGGAACGGCGCATCCACATCAAGGAATTCGGTGATTGGGCTCAGCGGAGCGCCACCGGTCTTCTTGGCGGCGCGCTCAGCAGCGGAAGCATCGGCTTCACGTCCGAGCTCCTCAACGAGCAGCTCCAGGTCAGCCGGACGTCCGGAGATGACGACGGCGCTGTGCGAGTTGATAATCGCAACATCTACATCGAACTGGTCAGCAAGCTTCTCGAGCAAGTCACGCGGCACGCCACGCACCGAAAGCATCGAGGTGGCTTCCACGAGGCGCTCGGCGTCCGACTCACGCGTCACCTTGGTGGCAGCGGCGCCGATGAGGCGAGCCAGAGCAAGAACACCGGCCGGGTCATTGGACGAGAGCATCGCGGCAGCGAGCACACCCTGGGAGTGGCCAATGACGCGGGCCGGCTCGGAGGACAGGGTGTCAGCCACATCAAGGGAGGCGCCGTACTGGGCCAGAAGAATACCGGGGACGGAAGCGAAAGCTTCACCGGTCCCCGTCGTCGCGCCAAAACGGCCGAGCAGGTCAAGACGGCCCGCACCAATGACGGTGAGATCGGGCATCACGGCGGCGAGCAGAGCTTCAGCCTTATCGTCGAGACCGGCGAGGGTCTCGGAAATCTTCGAATCGCGCGTCAGCTCATCAAGCTCGCGGCGCCACGGGGAGGACTGGCCAGCAAACTGCAGGATCCAGGGAGCCCCGGAACTGATCGCTTGGGTTACGGAAGTCATGTTTAGTCTTTCCTCAGGGTTCTAATCTGTTTGGTCGTGCAGTCTGCAATCACATCGGCATGTTGCCGTGGCGACGCGTTCCGGGATGGGTACGGTCCTTGGTGCGCAGCACGCGCAGGGCCGAGACGATAGTGGAGCGGGTGTCCTCGGGAGTGATGATGGCATCAAGCTCACCGCGGGCAACCGAAAGATAGGGATTGACGTTCTCGCGGGTGTAGGCGTCGGAAAGTTCCTTGTGAACAGCGGCAACGTCGCGCCCCTCAGCCTTGGCCTTAGCGAGCTCGCGGCGGCCGGTGATAGCCACAGCGCCGTCGGCACCGAGCACGGCGATTTCCGCGCCGGGCCAGGCAAAGTTCATGTCGCCGCCGAGCGCCTTAGAACCCATAACGATGTAGGCGCCGCCGTAGGCCTTACGCAGGACCACGGTCACCAGCGGCACGGACGCGTTGGCGTAGGACCAAATGAGCTTGGCGCCGCGGCGGATAATGCCAGCTTGCTCTTGCTCGGTTCCGGGGCGGTATCCCGGCACGTCCACGAGGGTCACAACAGGCACGTTGAAGGCATCGCAGAATTGCACGAAACGCCCGGACTTCTCCGAGGCGTCCACGTCTAGGGTGCCGGCCTCGTGCAGTGGCTGGTTGGCCACGATGCCCACGGACTCGCCATTGAAGCAGGCGAAGCCCACAACGATGGAAGGTGCGAACAGCTCCTGGACCTGCACGAACTCACCGTAATCGACGAGGTGACGGATGACCTCCACCATGTCGTAAGGCTGCTTCGAGGACTCGGGAACCAGCGCCGCAATGGACTGGGCGTTGATGAGATCCTCCGGGCCCTCCTCGTAATCCCAGCGGCGGGCCGGGGCATCACAATTGGAGGGCAGGTAGGTGAGCAGCGCGCGAGTGTAGTCGAGCGCGTCAGCCTCGTCCTCGGCCTGGTAGTGGGCCACACCAGACTGGAAGTTGTGCACGGCGGCGCCACCCAGATCGGCAAACGAGACTTCCTCACCGGTGGTGGCACGCACCACATCCGGGCCGGTCACGAACATGTGGGCGTGTTCGCGGGTCATGACAATGAAGTCCGTGAGAGCCGGGCAGTACACGGCACCGCCGGCGCAGGGGCCAACGATGACGGAAATCTGCGGGATCACGCCGGAGGCCTCGACCGTCTTGCGGAAAATGCGACCGTACTGGCTGAGGGCAACCACACCTTCCTGGATGCGCGCGCCGCCAGAATCGAGCATCGCCACGATCGGAATGCGCAGCTCCAGGGCCTTGTCCATGAGCGAGATGATCTTGTCACCCTCGGCCTCACCAAGTGTTCCGCCAGCGATGGAGAAGTCCTGTGCGTACACGGCTACCGGACGGCCATCGACCTGACCAATACCGGTGACGACGGCGGCACCCAGGAAGCCGGCAGCCATATTGCCACCAACGAACTGGCCCATCTCCATGAACGAACCCTCGTCCACAAACATGGCGATGCGTTCACGCGCGGTGTTCTTCTCTTTGGCGTGCTGGCGCTCTTGCGCTCGCGTTTCGGCCTTCTCGGCCAGAGAGTTCTGGTAGGCAGCAAAGTCCGCGCGGTTAATGACGCGCGACGTGTTGTCAATGGTCTGGGATTCATCCGGCAGGCCACGCACACCACGGTTGCTCGTTGAGCTGGTAGGGATCGACATCAGTTTTCCTCCTCGGCGCGCGCCACGCGGACGAGCGGCTGGTAGGCGGATACATTCTGACCACCCTCGACGACGACGTCCGTCACGGTGCCGTCGTACGGGGCGTACACATAGCTCTCCATCTTCATGGATTCAAGGATGACAAGCAGGTCGCCTTCCTTGACCTTGGCACCCTCTTCCACGCAGACGCGCACCACAATCGCCTGAATCTGCGAGTTGACCATGCCGGTGGAATCGACTTGCTCTCCGGCAGCGGCCTCGGAGCGGGCGCGGGCGGCACCGCGCAGCGGCTGCTGCCCGCGCGGGCGCGGGTTCGACCCGCCGTTGCCAGCGCCAAGCATGGCGCGGGGAACGGTCAGTTGCATGCGCTTGCCGTCCAGTTCCACCACGAAAGTGGCGCGTTCCTCGGCCGGCTGGGTCGCTGTTGCGGGGGCCGGTGCGGCTGCCGCGCCGTTGGTGGCGGCCTCGGTGACCTTCTCGGGCAGCACGACGTCCTCAAACCAGCGGGTGGAGATCGGATGGCCCGCAAACTCGGGCATCGAGATGACCTCGGAGTATAGCGCGGCTGGAGTGGCCACACCCTCAACCTGCATCTCGGCGAGTGCGCGGCGGGAGCGGGCGATGGCCTGCTCACGGTCTGGCGCGGTGACGATCAGCTTGGCGAGCATCGGATCAAATCCAGCGGTGACGACGTCGCCCTCAACAATGCCCGACTCCACACGCACACCGTGGCCAAGCGGCCAACGCAGGCGGTTGATGGCACCGGTGGAGGGGATCATGCCGTTGCCGGGATCCTCGCAGGTGATGCGGAACTCGAAGGAGTGGGCACGGGCGGCGGGAACCTCGGAGAGCGTCTGACCGGAAGCGATAAGGACTTGCTCGCGCACCAGGTCGAGGCCGGTGACCTCTTCGGAAACGGTGTGCTCCACCTGCAGACGCGGGTTCACTTCGAGGAAGTTGACACGGCCGTCCGGTTCGACGAGGAATTCAACGGTGCCGAGGCCCACGTAACCCACCTCGTTGAAGAGGCGCTTCGACCAGTCGGAGAGAATGGCCAGCGAATCGCCAGGCAGTTCGGGGGCCGGAGCCTCTTCGATGAGCTTCTGGTTGCGGCGCTGCACCGAGCAGTCGCGAGTGGAGATAATGGCGAAGTTGCCGTGGCTATCGCGAGCGCTCTGGGTCTCGACGTGGCGAGCAGACTGAATGAAGCGCTCAACGAAGTAGCCCTCCGAATCGTCGCCGTGCGCGGCGAAGAAGTGATCCAGGTCGGCGTCGCTGAAAATTGCGGTAATGCCGCGTCCGCCGCCGCCGTCGGCCTTCTTGGTAACGATCGGGTAGCCATGCTGGCCCACGAACTCCGCGATGGCCTCGCGGCCAGACACCGGGTCGGAAATACCGGGAACGGGCTGAACCCCAACAGACTCAGCGAGGCGGCGAGCCTGGATCTTGTCACCGAGACGTGTGAGAACCTCGGGATCCGGGCCGATCCACACGATCCCCGCAGCCTGAACAGCGGCGGCGAACTCGGGGATCTCCGAGAGGAAACCGTAACCGGGATGAACGGCGTCGGCACCGGAGCGCACGGCCACATCCAGCAGCTTCTCAATGTTCATGTACGTCTCCGCGTACGATTCGCCGCCGAGAGCGTAGGCCTGATCGGCCTGAGTCACGAACTGAGCGTCGCGATCCGAGTCCGAATACACGGCCACCGATTCAATGCCCATGTCGCGTGCCGTGCGAATGACGCGCAGCGCGATCTCGGCACGGTTGGCCACGAGAATTCGAGAGATCATGGTGCCTTCCTTAGGAGTGACGGGCCGTATCCAACAGGGAGACCTCGCCTGAACTCACAACCACGACGCCCTCATCGGTGAGCACCTGGAGTGAGCCGTCGGCAAGAATCGCCTGTCCGGTCCCATGGATAGGGGTATTGCGCGGGCGACCGACGGTCACACCGGGCCGCAGCGTCTCGCAACAAGAATTGATTTCGTCGAGGACGCCCGAGATTTCGGGATTTCCGTCGGCGGTAATAAACGCTTCGATCCGAGCGCGAAGCCCGGCAATCCACGCCGCCATGACATCGTCGCGACTCGGCACGGGGAGACCGGCTGTGAGCAGCGACGCAGAGGTCGGCGTGGGAAGTTCATCTGCGGTGAGGGACAAGTTGAGTCCCATCCCGACGACGGCGAAAATCTGGCCGTCACGCTCCCCCACGTATTCGCCAATAATTCCGGCAACCTTGCGAGGTTCAGGGGTGAGAAGCACGACGTCGTTCGGCCACGAGATCAGCGCGGCGCCCCGTCCGGTAGTTGTGCCGGAGGTGCCCGTGATATCAGTCGGCGTGGTGGCGAGCGGGGACGTATCCGTCGTCGTTGAAGCGGCGCGAGTTGTTGTCTCAACAGCAGCGCGGGCGGCAGCTCCCCCAATGAGGGTGAGCCATCCGATCTGGTAGCGGAGGCTTGCAGGCAGGGCAAGAAGCACGCTGATGAGGATCGATCGTCCAGTAGCCGAGTACCACGGGCGGCCCACGCGGCCGCGGCCGGCCGTCTGATTGTCAGCGATAAGTGCGGTGAACGGCTGCGCGGCTGTATCAGTACGCCAGAGGCCCGCGAGGTCGTCCTGGGTGGAGGCGGTAAGTTCGGTGTGAAGGAGAACGGAGGCTTGGGCCCGCGTCAATGGGAAAGCGATGGCATCCTTGCCACCGCCGAGCTCTACATTGTGCGACTCTTGAGCCACTCACTCCCCCTCACGATCTGTCGAAAAGAACCTTACGCTTCAGTAGGTTACCGTACGGTAGCGTAAGTTACGCGATGTGTGTCGCGTGTCATCGGAGTGTTTCGATAATGTTTCGAAGCAAATTGGCGGCGTTGTCACAGGTTTTAGCCTAACAGAAGCCAGCCTGTTGACCAGCGTTTTCGTTGAGTTCGTAAGGTTTGTGAGGAAACTTTGGGCTAGCCGGTTACTTTCTATGGGATGGCAAGGGGGACCCGGGCACCGCTACCCTCACGGAAAATTCATCCTGTGGGTGGATACGGGTTCGCGACGCGTCTCGCAATACCGGACTCACACCCTATGAACCGGCACGGTTATCGCCTTATCCGCAGAGCAACGCGACTACTTAACTTTCACCCTGCTGTCGCCAGGCCTGTTGCACATCATTTTCATATTCCACCCGACAGTCCCGCCGATGTTCGTCCCAGAACTCCGAACCGGCCCGCTCATCGGAAAACTTTGTGTAGTCGATATTCACCGTGTAGCCAAGCTGGCCATTCGTCCGCATGGCCTCTGCAATCTGGAGCTGCTACTAAGCTGACTGAACCAGTCAAGGTTCGTGCAACCAGTCAAGGTTCTGAATTCGAAAAAGCTTTACTAGTTGCCAAAAGTATGACTGGACCAATTAAAGGCGCCCGTTCAACTTAAAGGGCGGGTCCGTTGAACGGACCCGCCCTTCCGGCGAACTATGAAGTTCTGCGTTACCTACTCAGCAACCACTCACTTGATCAGGCCGAGGGCACGAACGGCGTCGAGTTCCTCCTGGGCAGCCTTGATGTTGTGGTCGATACCGGCGCGGGTGCGCTCGGAGACCTCCAGGCCGTCCACGACCTTCCACTCGCCGTTCTCAACAACAGCCGGAACACCGAAGATGAGGCCCTCGGGAATGCCGTAGTGCGAACCGTCCTGGTACAGACCCGGGGTGACCCAGTCACCCTCAGTAACGCCGTTGACCCAGTTGTACACATGGTCAATAGCGGCCGACGCAGCCGACGCAGCCGAGGAAGCTCCACGAGCCTCAATAATGGCGGCGCCACGCTTGGCGACGGTAGGAACGAAGTAGTCCTCGAGCCAAGCGGCATCGACCAGCTCGGAGGCTGGCTTGCCGCCGACGGTGGCGTAGGAGACATCCGGGTACTGATCGGCGGAGTGGTTGCCCCACACGACCATCTTCTTGATGTCGGCAACAGCAGCGCCAGTCTTGGCTGCGAGCTGCGAGATAGCGCGGTTGTGATCCAGGCGCATCATGGCGGTGAAGCGCGAGTTCGGAACGTCCGGAGCGGATTGCATGGCGATGACGGCGTTGGTATTTGCGGGGTTGCCCACCACAAGCACCTTGACATCGTCGGCAGCGTTGTCATTGATCGCCTTGCCCTGGGGGCCGAAGATGCCACCGTTAGCCTCGAGCAGATCGGCTCGCTCCATGCCCTTGGTGCGAGGACGAGCGCCAACGAGCAGGGCAACGTTGGTGCCGTCGAACGCCTTGTCCAGCTCGGAGTACACGTTGACCGAATCAAGTAGCGGGAATGCGGAGTCATTGAGCTCCATCGCGGTGCCCTCGGCAGCCTTGACTGCCTGCGGGATCTCCAGGAGATTCAAGCGAACCGGAACATCCGGGCCCAGCAACGCGCCGGAAGCAATACGGAACAGGAGTGCGTAGCCGATATTGCCAGCGGCTCCAGTAACAGTGACGGTAACAGGCGTACGAGCCATGCGTTGAACTCCTTCGAGTTGGTCTATTGGGCTGCTTCGCCCACGCCCTCCAGCCTAGCCGTTTCGTCTCCGCAGTGAAGGACCCAAAGGCCCAAAACGCCGTGCATGTGTGCAGTACGCCACTGCACGATTTCTCGTTCACCCACTTTGGTTCTCGCTCACCCACTTTTGGCAAAGATATTTGACAACGACAGCGCCCCACCCCATCGACAAGTAGACCTGACACTCTGGCAAACATAAGTGGCCTCCCAGTGGCAAGCTGTGCCGTATACGGCGCGGGATGTCACTCTGGAGGCCACTTCGGAAACACACCCTAGGATCCATACGCACTCAGCAGTCCCCACCTACGAGGAAGGGCCGGGACACCCACGGCATCCCGGCCCTTTCTCTGCGACTATTTACGCGCCATCAGCATTCGCCCACAGCACGCGTCAACTATCGACACCTCGCCAGCCAATTACTTCCGGTTCGCACGGTAGTAGGCAATGAGCGCCTTGGTAGACGGGTCCTGAGCGGCAAGTGCGTCCTCGTCACCGGCGATGGCAGGTCCAAGCTCGTTCGCCATCTGCTTGCCGAGCTCGACGCCCCACTGATCGAAGGAGTCGATACCCCACACGATGCCCTGGACGAAGGTGATGTGCTCGTAGAGCGCGATGAGCTGACCCAGAACATTCGGGGTCAGGGCCGGAGCCATGATCGAGGTGGTGGGCTTGTTACCCGGGAACACCCGCGCCGTCACGATTTCCTCGCGCGTACCCTCGGCGCGCACTTCGTCGGCGGTCTTGCCGAGTGCCAACGCCTTGGTCTGGGCGAAGAAGTTGCCGAGGAATAGCTCGTGCTGGTCCACGTCGCCATCGGCCAGCGCGTACTGCGGGTTGGCGAAGGCGATGAAATCACCCGGAATGAGCTGCGTGCCCTGATGAATCAGCTGGTAGAAGGCGTGCTGGCCGTTGGTGCCGGGCTCGCCCCAGAACACTTCACCGGTCTCAGTCACCACGTCACTGCCATCCCAGCGCACGCGCTTACCATTGGACTCCATGGTGAGCTGCTGCAGGTAAGCGGGGAAGCGGTGGAGGTACTGCGAGTAGGGCAGCACCGCGTGCGTCGTGGCCTTAAAGAAGTTGACGTAGAGAACGTTGAGCAGGCCCATGATTAGCGGCACGTTCTTCTCGGCCGGAGCCTCAGCGAAGTGACGGTCCATGATGTTGAATCCGGCGAGGAAGTCGGCGAAGTTCTCCGGGCCTAGGGCCAGCACCAGCGAGGTTCCCACGGCGGAATCCACGGAGTAGCGGCCACCGACCCAGTTCCAGAAGCCAAAAGCATTGGCCGGATCGATGCCGAACTCGGCCACCTTCTCCAGGTTGGTGGATACCGCGATGAAGTGCTTGGCCACCGCACCCTCAGCATCGATACCGCGCTCAGCCAACGAATCCAGCAGCCACGTGCGGCATGCCTTGCCGTTGGTGATGGTCTCCAACGTGGTGAACGTCTTGGACGCTACGATGAAGAGCACCGTCTCGGGATCTACGTCCTTGAGGGTCTCCCCCACGTCCGTCGGGTCAATGTTGGAAATAAAACGTGCCTCGAAACCATCCTTGACGTAAGGCTTGAGTGCCTCGTAGGCCATGACTGGGCCCAAGTCCGAGCCACCAATACCCACATTGACAACAGTGGTGATCGGCTTGCCGGTCACGCCGGTCCACTCGCCCGAGCGAACCTTCTCAGCGAACGCGTAGATACGGCCCAACACCTCGTGCACGTCCTCAACAACATTCTGCCCGTCCACGACCAGTTCATCGGTGGCGGGGCGGCGCAGCGCAGTGTGTAGGACGGCGCGATCTTCGGTGACATTGATGTGCTCACCGCTGTACATTGCCTCGCGGCGCTCGGCCAGGTTGACCTCGTCGGCAAGCTTAATAAGCGCGGAGAGGATGTCGTCGTCGATGAAGTTCTTGGAAAGGTCCACGAACAGGTCGCCCGCGGTCAGGGAGAAACGCTCGGCGCGCTGCGGGTCGGCTGCGAACCGGGCCCGGAAATCAGGCTGGAATGCCGCGGCAAGGCCTTCCAGCTCCTTCCACGCACTGGTTGCTGTGGGATCGACGGGAGCAGTCATACTCAGTCCTTCGGGATGTGGCCCGACCTCGCTGCGGCGCGAATCGAGCTGCTTACATTCCCTGCGCTGGCGGCGGGCGCATCGAAGTGTCCGCCGCCACCGCAGGCTGTCTTGGAGATTGCACCGACGGGTTCTGCTATGACGAGTAGGCCATAGCCCATCGGCGGGATCTCCTTATCAGGTTACCGCGCTGCCGTCCTACGTGCGACCTAACTCACGGTAACGGACAGTGAATGACGACGACGGCGCCCCGCCCCACCTCCAAAGCAGCCTGCCTACGAGCCTTCCCAACTGCGGAACTATGACTGAGAAGCCCGCCTCAGAACCGCAACTCCTCCAGGACTGCCACGGTGCGCCCAGGAACATGCAATGTACCGCTCTCGCGGTCCCATCGAGTCTGTTTGACGACGACGTCACTTCCAGCGCGCTGCACTCGAGACAGTGTGAGCGCCGCTCCGGCCATACCTTCAACTTTGGCGTCTACGCCCCACGGGGCGGCGTTGAACGCAACCACTACAGCGCGGCGTTCTGGGTCAATCCCCCGCCCACGCACATCGGCAATCCGCATAACCAACAGTCCGGCAGGCGCCTCGGGTCCGGCGCACGGGAAGCTCACCATCTCCTTGATGAGTTCAGCCGAGCCAAGTCGGAACAGCGGCGAGGATCTCCGCAGCCGCAGGAGATCACGGGCTTGGTCCCGAGCCGCGGCAATGGCAGCAGCGTCCGGTTTGTTTGCCGGGTTGGAGAGGAAGGGCCGCATGCCGTCCCATCGTCTGCCATTATCTTGAGCGGGAGGCATCCCCACACCAAAATTGGAACGCTGGCCGCTCCAGTCGATGGCGTTGAACCAGTCGCCGGAGTTGTAGGAGTTGGTGTCCATCGATTTGGAGCGCATCAGGTCCGTGCCCGCGTGCCAGAAGACCGGCGACTGCCCTAGCGTCACGGTGGCCAGCGAAAGGGTATTCATCCGCACCCGATCGGCCATCGACGTGTGCCCTGGCAGCTTCCACATGTTGAGGTCGAACAACGTCTCGTTGTCATGGGCATCAACGTAGTTGACCGCCTCGTGCGGCTCACTCGCATATCCCACAACCTGCCCGTTGAACCGAATATCCCGCCCGGCCCGGACAACGCCGTCGGCGCAACGGAACTCGAAATCGGCGAGGTTTCCCGCCAATCCCGCCCGGATAACATCCGTATAGTGGCGGAGCTGATATTCGTCGCTCCACGCCACCCCGTTCGGGTCGGTGAACAATCCATTACCGAAGCCCTGGGTATCGATGCGTGGATCGGACTGGGCCCCGTGAACGGCGTCCCGCAGCCGATCGTTGAAGGTTCCAATACCCGTTCCCGAGAGCGCTCCCTGCACCGACGGCTCAAAGCGCGACCCGTCCGCCACCGAGCCATACGCCCAGCCCTCGCCGTAGACGTACATGGAGCGCCCGTCCACGCCATCACGCTCCAGTGTCAGTCCGTCAAGCATCTCCCGGATGCGGCGCATCTGCCCGGTCGAATGGAACTCCATGAGGTCAAAACGGAACCCATCCACACGATAATTCCGCGCCCACGTCAGCAGCGAATCCATGACAAGGTGCTCCGCCATGACATGCTCGGTGGCCAGCTCGGCGCTGCACGGGGTGGTCAGCAACCCGCCCTCTCCATCAAGCCGGTGGTAGTAACCCGGCACGACCTTTTCCAGCACCGACTTATCGCCCAGACCGCCCACAAACGTGTGATTGAAGACCTGATCGAGGACCACCTGGAATCCTGCGGCGTGCAGATTCCCCACCATTTCACGGAACTCGGCGGTGCGTGCGGCGCCATCCTGCCTCACGGCTGAAGCATATGACCCTTCCGGTACGGAGTAGTGGACCGGGTCGTAGCCCCAGTTGAACGAGTCCTGATCGGCGACCTTCACCACCGCCGACTGCTGACGGGTCGAGTCCGCCTCCGCCTGCGGCACCTTTGCCTCTAGACGAGCCGACCGCTCTTCCGGAACCGAACCGAAATCGTAGGTGGGAAGCAGGTGAACGGTGTTCATCCCCGCCTCCGCCAAACCGCGCAAGTAACGCATACCATGCGATTCCTGCTCGCTAAACGCCGCGTACGTGCCACGCTTGGCCTCGGGCACGGTCTCGTCCGTGGCTGAGAAGTCCCGGACATGCAGCTCTACGATGGTGCGCGCCGCGGGTTGGGCAACCCGCGGCGACGCGCTCGTTTGCCACACGTCCGGCATGTATTCCGGATCATCAAGATCGACGACGACGCTGCGCCGTCCGTCCACAGTCAATCCCTTCGAGTAGGGGTCCGTCACGAGGAGATCCTGCACCGATCCGGCGAGGACTTCTTCTTCGGAACGACCCGGCGTGGGAGTGGTGTAGGGAACGTAAGTCTGCACGTTGTAGAGATATGAGCGGCCCACCCAGTCGGGGGGTCCACTCGCAGTCCAGGTGCCATCACTCTGGCGTTCCATGGGAACATTAATATGCGAGACCTCGCCCCGGGGGAAAAGCCGCACCGTCACGGACTTCGCGGTGGGCGCCCAGATGCTGAAGGTAACGCCGTCGTCGTTCACTACAGCACCAAACGTGCGAGTACGGGCGTTCGCGGCGTACAGGTGGTCCAGCAATCGAGCCGTCTGAAGCGAGCTGTAG
This sequence comes from Actinomycetaceae bacterium, assembly GCA_039812645.1. GTDB lineage: Bacteria > Actinomycetota > Actinomycetes > Actinomycetales > Actinomycetaceae > Ancrocorticia. Next base: position 12,915 of record JBDIAV010000024.1, on the reverse strand, counting down.
CTAGCCACCGTTCCTCCCACCATGTGGAGAACCGCAACTTCGCCGGTGAGAACAGACTCGAGGTCGGTAACCGGCTGGACGGGTTCGAGCGCGAGGTAGTCCTTACCGTTGGGAGCAAAGCGTGCCGTGAGGTAAGGATCGCGTTCTCGCTGTTCCGCGCTCAAACCACCGAGTTTAAGCCGAAGCGGAATCGAGCCGTCTGCCCCATGGATCCTGGCACCTCGGCGCGTCATACCACCGTGAGTGGCATAGTACAGACGCCATGAATGCCCGGCGATGGATCCATCGTTGGGCCAGGCAATTGTCGTCTCATCGAGCCAGAGGCCAAGGGCACGGTACTCGCCCGGAACTGGATCACTCGGTTGTTCCACCGGGCGATCAACACGCGCGGGCATCGTTGCTCGCGCGTCGGTAACCGTTACAGACCTCTGGTGGGTGCCCGATGCACTAAAAGGAGGAGCGAACGGGAGGTCTTTGAAAGTAAAGGTTACGGAGGGAAGATCATTAAAGAACACGTAGTTCAGCCTTTCAGGCTATGATGCGCTGGGTGTTGCAGCATCTCCGATACTGGAACTATTCTAGACTACCTTTCGTTGAAATCAACCGGTTTTCAACGCTCTGATGAGTCAAATTTAGTCGACTCTACATTTATTTTTGCGGCAATTATAGCGAGCGATTTCATAACAAAATCGGCCGATATTTGGTGGATCATCCTCCGCTTTTCAGCCCAAAGGCAAGCTACAGTAAACAGTGCGTATCCTCCAGGACAACTCTTCGTACCAGATGTCGATAAAGTCCATTTTTCCTTACCCCCGTTCCCCAAACACGGCACAATAGGAGGTGAGCTTTTTACATTGGAGGACCCCATGGGCAACGAGCCAACAAAAATCGCCATCCTGACTTCCGGAGGCGACGCACAAGGCATGAACGCGGTTGTTCGTGCCGCCGTGCGAACCGCCATCCACGAGGGAGCCGTTCCCTACGCGGTGCGCGAGGGCTGGCGTGGCGCAGTAGAAGGTGGCGACCTCATCTCCAAGATGGAATGGTCATCCGTCTCCAACACCCTCAACCAAGGCGGCACCACCATCGGCACAGCGCGATGCGTTGAATTCCGCGAGCGCGAGGGCCGCCGGGCCGCGGTCAAGAACTTTGTCTCCCTCGGTATTGACCGCATTATCGCCATCGGAGGTGACGGCACCCTCACCGGTGCGGATGTCCTTCGTGATCAGTGGCCCGAGCTTCTCGAAGAACTGGTGGCCAGCGGAGAAATCTCACCTGAGCAGGCAGAACGGCACAAGAAGGTGCACATCGCCGGCGTTGTCGGATCAATTGATAACGATCTCGTCGGCTCTGACATGACGGTAGGTGCCAACACCGCGCTCCATCGTATTATCGAAGCAATCGACGCACTCTCATCCACTGCGGCCGCTCACCAGCGCACCTTCGTCGTGGAAGTGATGGGCCGCCGCTGCGGCTATCTCGCCCTCATGAGCGCCATCGCTGGCGGCTGTGATTACGTGTTCATTCCCGAGCTTCCCCCGGCTGAGGGTTGGGAAGACGAGCTGTGCGAGAAACTGCACACCGGCCGCGCCGCTGGGCGCCGCGATTCCATCATCGTGGTGGCCGAAGGAGCCCAGGATCGCTCCGGCAACCCCATCACCGCCAACCAGGTGCGCGACTTGCTCTCCGAGCGCCTTGGTGAGGACGTGCGCGTCACCTCTCTTGGGCACGTCCAGCGCGGCGGCACGCCCTCCGCTTACGACCGCTGGATGCCCACATTGCTGGGCTTCTCCGCCGCACTCGAACTCATTCGGGCCACGGAGGACAGTGAACCTTCCATCATTGCCACGAGGCACAATCGCATCACCACCATCCCACTCATGGAGGCGGTGGGCAACACTCAAGCCGTCAAGGGATATCTGGAGACCGGAGATTACGACAAGGCGGTGGGGTCGCGCGGCTCCAGCTACCGCTCAATGATCGCTATCTTTGACAAGCTCTCCTCCCCCACCCATCCGACGCGCCAGATCGATTCTGACCGCGGGCGCGCCCCACGCGTGGCTGTCATGCATGCCGGCGGACTTGCGCCCGGAATGAATGCGGCGGCCCGCGCCGCTGTTCGCCTGGGGGTCGATCGTGGCTTTACCATGCTCGGTATCGAGGGAGGTTTCCCTGGATTACTCGACGGTCGCATCCGAGAACTTTCCTGGGCGGATGTGGATCACTGGTCGGGTCAGGGAGGCGCCCTTCTGGGAACTCGCCGCACCATCCTCAGTATTGACCAGTACTACGCCCTCGGCCGTGTCCTCGAACTCAACGATATTGACGCCATCATTATGATCGGCGGATTCTCCGGCTACCAGGCCGTCTGGGAGATGTTGCAGGAGCAGAAACGCTACCCCGCCTTCAAGATACCGATCGTCTGCGTCCCGGCCTCCATCGACAACAACCTGCCAGGTGCGGAACTTTCCATTGGCGCTGACACCGCTCTCAACAACATCACGGAGACTCTCGACCGCATTAAGCAGTCAGCGTCTGCTTCACGACGCTGCTTCGTTGCCGAGACAATGGGGCGCCGCTGCGGCTACCTGGCACTCATGAGTGGTATCGCCACCGGGGCAGAGCAGGTCTACCTCAGCGAGACGGGCGTAACGCTCAAGCAACTCTCCGACGACACCCACCGCATGGTGGATAACTTCAAGCGCGGACGCAACCTCTACCTCGTTGTTCGCAACGAGGAGGCCTCGGAGTATTACACCGCCGACGTCATGACCCAGCTCTTCCAGGCCGAAGGGCACGGCCTCTTCGACGTGCGCACCGCCATCCTTGGCCACATGCAGCAGGGCGGCAATCCGTCACCGTTCGATCGCACTCTCGCAGCGCAGCTCGCCTCCCACGCCATCGACGAACTCTCCAAGCAATTTGCCACCGGCAAGGTTCGCAGCTCGTACCTCGGGCTCATCAATGGCACAGTCCAGGTCAATTCGATCAACCACATGGACGAGCAGGCCGATATGGACAAGCGTCTCCCCTACGATCCCTGGTGGCTCAACCTCCGCGAGGTTCTCTACGCCGTCGCGGATCGCACCTACAGCAAGCCGCTCGAGGAGCTGGCAATCCGATACTGACCGGCTGCTCGCCGAGATCGGCAGCGGTTCAAGCATAGTGCGAGGGGCGGACCTGTTCTTATTGAGCAGGTCCGCCCCTCGGCTTGTTTCATTCATTTTTTAGGACGACGACGAACCTGCGGCGACGACGAACCGTCGCTCGCCCTGTTAGTGGGCCGCGCCTTATGAAGTGGGCCCCGCGCCGTCGTCGACCTTCGGAGCCGAGGTGACTCAGTCGCGGACTGATTCCAGATAGAGTTCGCTATCGAACGCGGCGCGCTCGGCAAATCCTTGATGACTCTCGGTCTTGGCGGATTCGTCGAGCGAGTTTCCAGCAATCTTGTCCACAGCGATGGCGATAGCGCCGTCGCCGGTCACATTGGTGGCGGTGCCGAAGGAGTCGAGGGCGATGTACGTGGCGATCATCAACGCCACATCCGCGTCACCAAAACCAAGCATCGAGGAGAGCACTCCGGTAGCAGCCATGATGGCTCCCCCGGGAACACCGGGGGCGGCAATCATGACAATACCCAGCATGAAGAGGAAGCCGACAAGCTGTATCGTCGTGACAGGAAGGCCGTTGACCAAGATGATTGCCATGGCGAATGCGGTGATCTTCGAGGCGGAGCCGGAGAGGTGGATGGTAGCGCACAGCGGAACCACGAAGCTGGCCACCGGCTTGCTCACACCGTTCTTGAGTGTCTGGCGCAGAGTCACCGGGATGGTTGCCGCAGAGGACGAGGTACCAAGAGCTGTGAAGTAAGCGGGAAGCATACCCCACAGCGCCTTGAGAGGGTTCTTACCTGCGATAGCACCGGCCGCACTGTACTGGGTCACCAAAATAACAACCTCAAGCACGATAACAACCACAACAACTTTAAGCAGGACCCCGATGATCGCGAAAGCCTGGCCGGACACGGTGAGGTTGAGGAAGATTCCGAAAATATGCAGCGGAAGCAGCGGGATAATGATCTTTGAAATCAGCGCCGTGATAATTTCGCGAAACTCAACGAAGCCCTTACGCATGACTCCACGAGGAACAAGTGAGAGACCAATACCGATGACAAAGGCAAGCAGCAACGCCGTCATCACACCAAAGGGTGCGGGCATTTCAATGGAGAAATAGCCAGTGAGGGCACCATCCGACGATTCCGCCACCTCATCAAACGCACCTGCGGAAAGGATCTTCGGGAAGATCCAATTGCAGACGAAGAAGGTGAGGAAAGCCGCGAAGAGAGTCGAAACATAGGCAATCACGGTGGTGATGCCAAGCCACTTGCCGGCTCCCTTACCAAGATCCGCGATGGCCGGGACCACGAGGCCCACAATAATGAGCGGAATTGAGAAGTTCAGGAACTGAGAGAAAAGCTCATTGAACGTGACAAAAATACGTGAAATCGGGGCATTAAGGAACTGCCCAAAGATCACGCCAAGGACAATGGCGAGCAGGACCCAGGGCAGGATTCCAGCTTTCTTGAGAAACGACACTTCAATCCTCACAATCGGAGCTTTGACAACAGGATCCGGCCGTCGAATCATTTCCAACGAGCATCACAGGATCTCTCGCGTGCGCGGTGAAACGCGACGCGGCGCTATCTGTACAGGATTATTCAAGCAAATGACCAGTATTTGAGAAAGATCGGCTCAGGTGGTGGGATGAGTGAGATGTATGTGGAACACGTCCGGGGTGGGAGATCTTTCGGATCTCCCACCCCGGATTCAATTCCGCGCCCCACATACATGTGACATTTTCAGCAACGCATGACACCCTTGACCAAGGAAAATGCGTCCCACGTTGCCGAAAACGTCAGCTCTTTCGCGAGCTATGCATGCGCCTTACGCAAGCGCCGCGGGCGTTGTGTGGGTCTCGCAACCCACGCAGTATTAATCAGCCCAAACGAGCCTTGAGGTTCTCGTCGAGGATGTTCATGAACTCCTCGGTGGTGAGGAACTCCTGATCTGCGCCAATGAGCAGGGCCAGATCCTTCGTCATCTTGCCGGATTCGACCGTCTTGATGATGACGTCCTCGAGCGTCTCGGCAAAACCAACCACCTCGGGGGTGTTGTCAATCTTGCCGCGGTGCTTGAGGCCACCGGTCCACGCGTAGATCGAGGCGATCGGGTTGGTGGAAGTGGGGTTGCCGAGCTGGTGCTGGCGGTAGTGGCGGGTCACGGTGCCGTGAGCGGCCTCGGCCTCAACCGTCTGGCCGTCCGGGGTCATGAGTACGGAGGTCATAAGGCCGAGCGAGCCGAAGCCCTGGGCCACGGTATCGGACTGCACGTCGCCGTCGTAGTTCTTGCAGGCCCAGACGTAGCCGCCCTCCCACTTCATGGCCGCAGCAACCATGTCGTCAATGAGGCGATGCTCGTAGGTGAGGCCAGCTTCTTCGAAACGCTCCTTGTACTCGGCGTCGAAGACTTCCTGGAACAGATCCTTGAAGGCACCGTCATAGGCCTTGAGGATGGTGTTCTTGGTGGAGAGGTACACCGGGTAGTTGCGGAGCAGGCCGTAGTTGAACGAGGCGCGCGCGAAATCGCGGATCGACTCGTTGAAGTTGTACATCCCCATGGTGATGCCGCCGCCCTCGGGCATCTTGCAGATCTCCATCTCGATCGGCTCGGAGCCGTCCTCGGGGGTGTACGTGATGGTCACGGTACCGGCGCCAGGAACCTTGAAGTCGGTGGCCTTGTACTGGTCGCCATGGGCGTGACGGCCGATAACGATCGGCTTGGTCCAGCCAGGAACGAGGCGGGGAATGTTCGAGATGATAATCGGCTCACGGAACACAACCCCACCGAGGATGTTGCGAATGGTGCCGTTAGGGCTGCGCCACATCTTCTTGAGGTCGAATTCCTTGACGCGTGCCTCGTCGGGTGTGATCGTGGCGCACTTGACACCGACGTGATGCTCCTTGATGGCGTTCGCGGCATCAATGGTCACCTGATCGTCGGTGGCGTCACGGTTCTGGATCGACAGATCGTAGTACCGCAGATCCACGTCAAGATACGGATGAATAAGCCGGTCCCGAATATCTTGCCAAATGATGCGCGTCATCTCATCGCCATCGAGCTCCACAACGGGCCCGGCAACCTTGATCTTTGCCATGCGCACTCCTTCCACGTCGGTTGTGCCGTCACTGTTGATGCAAGCACTTCTCTCCGAAGATTACTCGACATCAAGATATTTTGCGCGCATTGACGCGCTTTGGACGCGAATTTTATGACGAAACGGCGGTGAGAGCGCACGGTCTGACCATGAAGCCAACACGTGTTTTCCCACCGCCGTCAAGCGTCAGATCGACTACGCGGAGCCGCCCAGTACCTCATCAACGGTGCCCTGAGGGGCCTCTTTTACTGTGAGCCACTCAATGCGGCGCGCATCGAGTTTTGCCACCGTCAACACCACGTCATCCCATGTCACTTCGTCACCAACTTCCGGCATTCTGCCTATTCTGTCGACGACGAATCCCGCGAGCGTATCGAACGGTCCCTCCGGCAATTCCTTGCCAAAGATCTTTTCCACTTCGGCACGGTTGGTCAGGCCGCTGATCGCATGGTTTTCTCCGCGATTGATGACCTTGGGCGTCTCACGGTCGTACTCGTCACGAATCTCACCGACGAATTCTTCAAGAAGATCCTCTAAAGTCACGATCCCGTCCACACCGCCGTACTCGTCAATCACAAGGGCCATGTGTTCGTGCTGATCACGCATCTCAGCGAGGGCATCCAACACGGCCTTACCTGTAGGAAAAGACATGATGGGGCGGGCAAGCTCCTCCACTGTCGACACGGACGGGGCTGGTGCAATCAGATCGCGAACGTGAAGGAAGCCGATGACGTCGTCGTCGGAATCCCCGCGACGGACCGGATAACGCGAGTGCTCCAACGTGGACACCTGACGATGCGCCTGCGCAATCGACATCTCGGCGGAAAGGAATTCCACCTCGGTGCGAGGTGTCATGACTTCCTGAATCTGGCGGTCGCCCACAGAAAGCATGTCCACCACCATGTTTCGTTCCGCGGACGTGATCGTGTCCTGGTTGGACATAAAGATACGTAGCTCGGCGGAACTCATCGCTTCGCGTTGTTCTTCGGGGTCACGGCCGAAAAGGCGCAGGACCACGTCCGTAGAGACGCCAAGGAACCAGATAACCGGGCGAAGCAGCCAGGTAATAAACGAGAGGGGGCGAACAACAATGAGCGCGACAGCTTCCGCGGACTGCATGGCAATACGCTTAGGCACCAGCTCACCAAGAATGATGGAAAGGTACGCGATGACGATGGTGACGCCAACGAATGCAATTGTTGATGCGGCGCCGGAACCGAGACCAAGCCCCTCAAGCAGCGGCGAGACCGCGGGTGCAATCTGAGCGGCACCAAAAGACGCCGAGAAGAATCCTGCGACGGTCACGCCAATCTGAACGGCGGAGAGGAAGTTGTTGGAGTTGGAGGTGAGCCGCTTAACTGCGGCACCAGCCTTGCTCTGACGCGCCATCTCGTCAATTTGCGAGGAACGCAGCGAAACCAGAGCCATCTCGGAGGCAGAGAAAATACCGCCAATGAGGATGAAGAGGAGGACAAAAACTAAATTAAGGGGGTCCACTTTCGTTTTCTTGTTGAAGGGAATGGTCGAGGATTCTTGTCGGAAATATCGCCACCGTGTGGCGCAGACATTCCGGCGCGTTCGCAGTTCCTACATGACAACGGGGATAGCCGCCCACGAGGAGAGGTACGCGAGAACACTCGCCAAAAGCATGTAAACGCTGACATCGAAAACACGACTGCGCACCGTCGGAATAATTCCGGCGGGAAGAGCCGCGCGCGCCAGACCAATAATCACCATGCTTGCAGCCAAAATACGCACTGCGACAACAGCGGACACCATAAACGCGAGCGCCGTCACGCACACCAGCCACAACACGGCGGCGACGTATATCCAGTCACTGGGGACTCGTTGATTGACCACGCTTTACTTTATCAAGCGCACATGGGGTCACAAAGGAGAGAAAGCTGACGGTTAATCGCCTTCTTCGTCTATGTTTACGGGCGTCGCAACGTTTAGCATTGTGGGATGCAGAGAATCGGAATCATTGGGACGGGCATTGCCGGGCTGCGTTGCGCGGCACAGTTACGCGCGGCCGGTTTCACCGGGACGATTTACGCGTGGGACGCCGAGGGACACGAGCCTTACGATCGTCCGCCTCTCTCCAAGGAGCTTTTTGGCGAGTATGAACACCCGCTGGCCGACGACGGCCTCGGGGACCTGGACGAACTCGCCGTCACCGTTTTTTCGGAAGCCGCGCTCGAGGTTGAGCGCGATGGCTGCTGGTGGGTGAACGGCCAGTGCGTCGATGCGCTTGTTATCGCCACAGGTGCTGCCCCGCACGCCACCATTGATGGCGCGCAGGTCCTTTATACTGTCGACGACGCCGCCGCGCTGTCCGCTTCGATTGTGTCCGGCTCCAAGGTTCATATCGTTGGTGCCGGTTGGATCGGGACCGAGATCGCTTATGCCGCCGCCGAACGCGGCGCTCGTGTCAAGGTGTGGGAAGCGTCGCCGCATTTCCTCAATCGCACCTTCGGCGGGAGCGTCGACAAAGTGTGGGGGCTGTGGTTCCGCGATGCCGGAATCGAGGTTGTGTTTGGGGCGGAATATCCCGGCGGTGAGTGTGACGTTTTAGTGCAGGCCACGGGTGCGCGTCCGGCTGTCGATTTTCTAACTTTTGGTGCGCGTTCGCCCCGCGGCGGACTCGTCACCACGCTGGACGCCCAGGTATGTGATACGAACGGCACGCCAATTGAAGGCCTGTATGCCGTGGGGGATTGCGCGGACATGTGGTGTGGCGAGGCCCCAGTGGGCAACCCGGAAGCGGGTGGTGAGTCCAGCAATAGTGCGGGTGGTGAATCGAGTGGCGCGGGTGGTGCCTGGCGCTTTGGCGGACACTGGACGCAGGCGCTGGCTGACGCCACACGGGCCGCGGCGCACCTCACCGGCACGCCGCGCCCCACCGCCCTCGACGCCCCGGAAGTGTTCTCCACCCAGTTCGGGCACGAGATCGCCCTGGTTGGCGAGGTTCCAGTAGGTGTTACCCCCGAGTTTGAGGAGACACGACGCGGCTGGGTAATGCGGTGGTTTACTCCTGTGGCTAGCGAGTCCAGTGCTATCACTCATCCGGACACCAACAACGGGGAATCCACCCCTGAGCTGGTCGCTCTTCTCGGGGTGGATTCTCCGCGCGAGGTCTCGCGGGCACGCAAGGCGCTGCGTCAGGCGATCTAGATTGCTCGCCACCCTTATTAACGCAGGGTCAGCGAACCTCCCGTCATGCTTCCCTCAATAACCAATTCTGGGTACTGGTTGCCTTGGGCGTTGGCAGAATCCTTGAGCAGATTATTGAGCTCACCGAATTGGTTGTCGACCCTCACCTCGTAACTCGTCATATCCTTGGAGAGCGTGAGGTCCATGGCTCCTCCATTGAGAAGAGTGTAGAGGTACTGTGGGCCAAACCCAGCGAACTCGCCAGTAATCGATGCATCGCCGGAGACGTCCAAATCAATGGATTCAGAATCGTTGAGAGAGAACTCGAGCGTCCCACTCGCCACTTTCGCGCTAAAGTACCTGGCCTCACCGCCAATATTGGCTGCACCTCCAAGAAGAATCACATTCGTGGCGCCAAACGACTTCGCCGTGGTCAATGAGCCACCCAGCACACGATAGGTATTCGTGCCAGACTCACTGCGGAGTGACTCAGGAAGAGTCAACGTCACCTGAGCGAGTTTTGGCTCACCGGTATCTGTCGGTGGAGTCTCGGCGGGCTGAGGCGTGGTGCCATCGGCTTGCGGAGTTGATTGATCACTGGCAGTAGCAGTGGGGTGAACAGCCGGATCGGCACTCGGGTCAGCAGTGGCACTAGCGGTTGAGTCGGCAGTCGGAGTATCAGTGGGACCAGCGACCGGATCGGCGTCCATAGGCGGCGAAGCTTGCTCAGAGGCTGCCGCCTCCCCCATTGCCGCGGACCCAACATCTGTTCCTCCCTCAAGGACCGCATCAGTGCCACCTAACTGGCTCTCAGGATCCCATTGCACAGAAACAGTAAGGCGTTGACCCTCACGCTGGAGAACCCACTGTTGATTTGGTCTGGTCTCTCCTTCAACATCGAGCGTCGCACTATTCGTATCCACATATCGGATCTCGAAATCAGCGCCATCGGTGGTCACATCAACCTCGTAGAGATCGGTGGCATCGAGCCACGACGATCCGTTCTTCAGGGTCACACTCCCATCATGCATGTATTCATTCACATCGGGCCAGCTACCCGCTTCCTCCATCTGGGCCCACTGGCGGCTCGTCAGGTGTCCGATACCCTGGGCCGCTCCAACCATCAAAACGAGCGCCAAGATAACTGCTCCGACAACCCCAATCTCAAGGCGCAGTCCGGGCCCACGTCGCCTGGGTGTAGTGATCTCCATTGGTGGCTCCTATTCGGCATTTTCGAGGTGGGCAAGGGCGGCAAGCACACGGCGGTTCCCCGAGTCATCGCGTTCGAGCCCCAACTTGTGAAAGATAGAGGTGATGTACTTTTCGACCGACGCCGGCGACACGTAAAGAATCTGCGCAATCGCCTGATTCGACTTTCCTTCGGCGATGAGCGCCAGCACGGAACGCTCACGCTCGGTGAGGCTTTGCATGCGGTTGTTACGGCGTTGACGCGAGATCAGCTGCGCAACGACCTCGGGATCGAACACTGTTGATCCGGTTCCGATGAGTTCAACGGATTCAAGGAACTCGGCCACATCAGCTACACGATCTTTAAGGAGATAGCCGAGGGCGCCGCCGTCGGCCGAAATGAGTTCAGCGGCATACCGTTCTTCGACGTACTGCGAAAGCACGAGGATCGGGAGACTTGGGCGCGACCTACGCAGCAGCAGCGCAGCTTTGATGCCCTCGTCCTTAAACGTGGGTGGTAGCCGAACGTCAAGAATACATAGTTGGGGATCGTCAAGGGCAACGCGTTCGGCCAGATCGGTGGTATCCGGAAGCGCGGCCACAACCTCGTGCCCTTCATCCTCCAGTAGGCGCACGATCCCCTCACGCAGCAGAACCGAATCCTCACAAATCAGGACGCGCATGGCACGCTCACTTCCAGGGCCGTCGGCCCTCCGATCGGGCTAACAAAACTGCTGGTGCCTCCCGCGGCAAGGACTCGATTGCAGATACCATCGAGTCCCCCACCCGGAATGATTTCGGCACCGCCGACACCGTTATCTTCAACGCGCGCCCACAGCACCGGAATCGGCGAGTTGACGTCGCGCAATCGGACGACGACGCGGCATTCGCCGGCCCGAGAGTGCTTCGCCGCATTGGTGAGAGACTCCGCGATGGCGAAGTAAACGGCGGCTTCGGCGTCGCGAAATCCGGCAGAGATCTCTTCATCCGCGATGAGATTTTCCCGTTCCTCCATCCGTACGTCCATCGTCACCGGAATATGCGAGCGCCCCGCGAGGGCGGAGAGAGCGGCATCAAGGCCGCGGTCATCAAGAACCGAGGGATGAATCCCACGGGCAAGTTGCCTCAGCTCCGTAATCGCCGCCTTGATTGACACGTGCGCCTCCGCGACCAGCTCTTTTGCCGCCTTGGGATCCGAATCAATCTTCTTCTGTGCCATGCCAAGACTGATGGCCACCGAAACGAGGCGGGGTTGGACGCCGTCGTGCAGGTCGCGTTCAATACGCGTGCGCTCAAGATCCGCAGCACGGACAGCCCCCTCACGCTGTACCGTCTTCGCTTGGACGGCCTGGTTGAGGGAAGCGCGGCTGGGAAGGACCGCAAGATTTCGAACGACGACGCCCTGTAGCAATCCAAGTCCGATAATTGCTGGACCAGCAAGAAGAAGAATGATGAGCGAGGAGATCGTGCCCCAGAATCCTGAGACTCGGCCAAAAAGTAGCGTGAAGACAGGGCGCCCGTCGAATACTGAGAAGACGGTGAACATGGCGTCGCCCACCCACCATACGACGATAAGCAGAAGGATTCCGAGAAGTGAGGAAACTGCGAAGCTTAAGAAGGAGCGCCACATCCTCACGTCCTGGAATTGGCTCCACGCCATTTTCAGGAATGGGCCGAAGCCATCTCCTTCGCCTCGGACCCGTGCAAGTGGAGGGACATCAAGACCGTAGAGACCGTGCGCTCGTTCAATCTCCACCGACGCAAACGCGTAGACCGTGTACAACGCACCAATAAGAAGGAAAACGCCAAGGCCGAGAAAGGCCATGCCAATAATTCCAAAGAAGGTGAGGAGAGCGACGACGGCGACAACCGCGGAACCGACAATACCAAGCGTCCCCAGGTGCATGATGGACCACATGAGCGTGCGCCTGTCCACGCTGCTCTGGGATAGCACAAGAAGCGGCAAACGGCGGCGTTTGGCTTCTTGAGGCTTAGGGTGTGGGGAATTAGGCACCGGGGAACCAATCATTGGGGCAGTCGCCGCGGTGGAGACCGTACCTGCTATTGGGGCAGTCGCCGCGGTGGGAACCGTACCTGCTATTGGGGCAGTCGCCGCGGTGGGGACCGTGTGCGCCAGTGGGACATCCATGTTCATCGTCACCGGTGTACCCGGCTCAGAACGGAACATGTCCGTGGACCGATGAGCATCCGTCTGCGTTACCTGGCCGTCAATTGGCATAGGCAAAACATCAGTGGGTTGCGTGTCGTGAGTAGCCACTGGCCGTTGGTTACTTCCGCCCGCCAATGGACGGCCTCCACCCGGGATGTCGAAGGGCTCGGTATCTTGCTGCATATATTAAC
>JBDIAV010000023.1:0-36599 GCA_039812645.1 Actinomycetaceae bacterium | reverse complement strand
CTTACCGGCGGCCACCGTGGGAAAGGGCCCGGTATCTTGTGTCCATGTCGCGGAGAAACTTCCGCTCCTCGTAGGTCAGTGGAAGATTTCGGCTATCTCGAGGCAGGAGAAGAATGAGATCTTCGCCGATTGCTGGTGTTTGGTTGGTTCTTGACAGCTGGTTGAGCCGCGATTGTTCGTCGGTCATTCGGGTTGCTACGTTGGCTGCCCACAGGAGGATGAGTACGGCGGCCATCCAGATAAGCAGGCCTGGGCTTTCATTGATGGGGAAGTCGAGCTTCAACTTAAGGATGAGAGTAATGAGGGAAGCACCCGCTAAACCATTGAGCATCTTGTGGTGCCGGGTGAGCACCTTTCCAAATCCTCTACATTCCATGTTCATATTGTGGTTCCTTTGATTTGTCCTGTATTGGCATCCGCTTCCTGTTTGATGCCCAATTTTTGCTGTGTTCTATGGGAAAGCTCCCCGACGAGACTCGACCAACCCTTGGCAATACCTGCGCTTTTGCACGAGTGTTGAGGGTCGGAAGGGGTGTGAATTTCCCATATTCTCAGAACACTTCATTTTCTACGTATTGCCAATGGGTATTGATGTCCATTGCTGGTCATGTCATGACACGGCATCCTCGATATCAACAGACTGGCGTCATTGCGCCAGATTTCACGTCGATTGTCGCAAGTGAAGCTTGTGCTGATGTTGGGACGGCTGAACATTTAGTGGCGCAAGTGCCCACAAATCGTGAGTGTCATCAATATTGAGCCATGGCTACACGAGCGACGCTGTATTTTGGCGGGCTTATTGCCCGTGTGGGAAAGGAAAGCCTATGTCTATCGAGGACGAGATTGAGCGGTCAATCGTCAGAGCTGTCATGTTCTCGGGTAGTGAGGAGTTCCTCAAGGGAACTTCTGATGTCTATACGGAAAACGTTTCGACATTGCGCAAGATCCTACCCACAGATATCGACCCGACGCTTAGCTTTTTCGTCGTCTATCAAGATGAGGCGGGGAAGCATGACGCGCTTTCTTGTGTACTGAACGATCAGATCGTCGTCGTCTGGAGAAGTGGTCTTTTTAGAAGGCGGGGGTATCGCGTCATACCTTTCACGAGCATTACGAGTGTGGATTATCAGCAGTTTTCCGAGTACTCAGACAATCCATCCATCGTCCTACAATCCGGCTCGGACAAGATGGTCTTCTCCATTCCAAGAGAGTCAGCACCTCTGCCGGAAAAGGTGGCACATTTGCTCCAGACGCTGGTCAAATAGTCCATCTTTTCTTGGAAGGAGTGTAAGACACTTTGCTCAATGCCCCTTCCCTGAACTAACGTCATAATCGTCGGATACCCTCACCGGTGTTTCCTCATTCGGATTCGATTGATTGCGCACCACGGTTGAAGCGCTGGGCATCGTGTCCAGAGAGGCGAAGACTATACCCACGAAGAGCCCCGACTATGGTGGAGATAAAGACTAAAGAAGGGATGTCGTTAGTGAAGCAATGGCGTGTATCCAGTGTTGTGACAACGCTGTGCGTCATTGCTCTCTGCCTGGGTGCACTCATCAGTCCAGGAATGAGCACGACCGAAGTCAAGATGAACGACGGCGGTGTATGGGTTACTAACTCGAAGCTCCGGCTTGTTGCACACCTGAATTACCCTTCTCGTTCGCTTGATTCTGGGCTCCGTGCTGATTCGGACACCTTCGATGTCATGCAAAATGGCGAAGAGGTATTTGTCAATGATGTAGCCACCGCCTCGCTTGCCCAAGTCGACGTTGCTTACACGGCACTTAACGACCCGGCTGACTTCGACGGCTATGCGACGACGGTCAACGGGGGAACGGTTGCCGTCACTGATGCACTTGCGGGGAAAGTGTGGGTACTTCCTGCAGCATCGTATACAGGCTTTCATGCGGACGAACACGAGCCGGCGGTGGAAAACGTTCCCGGTGCCGTCGTCGCCGTCGGGCTGGATGGTTCGGTCCACGTAGCCTCGGCAAAGTCAGCGACTGTCACCAGTATCGTTCCCTCGGGGCAGACGAATAAAGTCTCGACATACACCCTCGAAGGTGTGACGGAGAAGTCCACGCTCCAAGTGGCGGCTGTCGGTTCCCGGGCCGCGGTATTCGACACGCAGAGCTCGACGTTGTATTACGGCGATCAACAGAGTCTGAATCTCGAGGATCCGCCACTGCACCTGGACAAGGACATTACGCTGCAGGAGTCCGGGCCCGAGAGCGATACGGTTCTTCTCGCCTCCGCCCGCGAATTGCTCTCCGTACCACTGAGCGGTGGGGCGGTGCGGGTGACTGAAAACGGGAAGAAGTCTGGACTGCCCTCCCGCCCGGTCATGCATCGGGGCTGCGCCTACGCGGCTTGGGGCGGTAGCGGGGCTTTCGTGCGCGATTGTGACGGTAAGGACGACGACGTCGTCATGTCGGTCGATTCTCTGCAGTCCGCCGAACAAGCCGTCTTCCGGACGAATAGAGATGTCATCGTTCTTAACGACATCGCCTCGGGCGGTTTGTGGCTACCCGACGAGCAGATGGTCATGGTGGATAACTGGGATCAGGTGGACTCTGACGTGCAGAGTGACCGCGAGGATGACGAGAAGACCGTCGAGGAAGTTGAACTGCCCATGCTCCCGGAGCGCAGCGAGAAAAACACTGCTCCTCTGGCCGTCAACGATGAATTTGGCGTGCGCGCGGGGAGAAGCACGATTCTTCCTGTACTTCTCAACGATTCAGATACCGACGGCGACTTTATGACTGCTACGCCCGTGACTCAACCCAGCATCGGTTCTGTGGGTGTTGCGCGTAATGGGGAAGCCCTTGAAATTACGGTCAAAGCTGGCCGGACGGGGAGCTCAACGTTTGAATATGAAGTCTCCGATGGTCGTGGCGGTACTGCGCGGGCCAAGGTGAAGGTGAGTATTCATGGCGATGAGGTGAATAGTCCGCCCCTGCAACTGACGGAACGAGCGGTGTCTGTTGGGGCCGGAAAGAAGACGTCGATCAACGCGTTGACCTCGTGGTATGACCCCGACGGTGATCCGTTCTATCTGCACAAAGTTTCCCCTCCGAAAGGAATTGATGCCCGCTCGCACGAGGACGGCACACTGGAACTGTCCGACGTGGGCCGGGGCCCGGGGCATGACAAAATCACCCTGCTGGTGTCGGATGGCCGAGATACCGGCGAGGGCACTATGTCCCTCATCGTCAGGGATGGAGAGAACGAGCCTCCCATCCCCAACACCGATTTTGTGACAGTACAGGTGGGCTCGACGGCGACGATCAATCCGTTGGATAACGATTCTGATCCCGACGGCGATACGCTGCGATTGGTTCAGATTGAGGACGCGCCGTCGGGTATGACCGCGTCAATGGATGAAACGACCGGCGAGATAACGGTTCACGGCAAAGAAGTGGGAACATTCTACTTTAGCTACAGGGTCACCGACGGTCCCAATATCTCCGCCGGTGCCATTCGTGTCGATGTTGTCGAGATGACGGACTTTCTTCCTCCCAGCGCGGAGTCTGACCTGGCAGTTCTCTCGGATGGCGGCACCGCCGTGGTTGATCTCCTCAGCAACGATACGGATCCGATGGGCGGAGTGCTGACCGTTCAAAGCGTTAATGTGCCAATGGACTCACGCCTCGTCGTCGCCCTCACTGACCACCGGATGGTGCGGATCTCCGCCCCGGAAGGGTTGGTGGATTCCGAAACTTTCTCTTACGTGGTCTCCAACGGGTATGAATCGACGACGGCGACAGTCACCGTTCTACCAACTCAGGAGCCGACGGACGATTCGTCACCGGAACTTACCGATGACACGCTCGTGGTGGGTACCGGTGATGTGGGTACCGTAGCTGTCCTGGACAATGACCGCCATCCAGCAGGGCTGAAGATGACAGTGAGCAACAATCTCCAGCATGAGATCCCGGAGGATGTCGCCAGCGTATTCATCTCGAACAACGTCATTCATGTCCGCGGCGGCAGCCGCGGCGGAACAGGAAATGTTGTCTATACGGTGCGCGACTCGTTGGGGAACACGTCCTCGGCGATGCTCCGTATAACAGTTGTGGAATCGGATCCTGGGCGCAATGAGGCTCCCCGCCCCAAGGAACTCACCGCGCGTACTACCGCCGGAAAACCAATCGATATCCAGATTCCACTGGATGGGATTGATCCGGAGGGTGATTCTGTCCATGTCGTGAGCCTGGCGTCCATGCCAGCGCTCGGAAACGTTGAACTCCATGGCGCAGTGGCGACCTACACCTCTTCGCCATCTGCCCGGGGCACGGACACCTTCGCATACGTCGTCGAAGACAAAAATGGCAATCAGGCGACGGGCCAAGTCCGGGTGGGTATCGCTCCGCCCAGAGAAATGAACCAGAACCCGGTGGCCTTCCCGGATAGTGTCCAGGCTCGGCCCGGGGCGCAAGTGTCCGTTGTGGTGTGTGCGAATGATGCCGATCCGGATGGTGACAAGATCCAACTAGACAGTGAACGGATTATTCCTCGGTCGGAAGGGATTGACGCCTCCGCGAACTCCGGCCGGATTGAGCTGCGTGCCCCCGAGGAGGAAGGTAGCTACCGTATTTCATACGGAATTAAAGACGGTGAGGGCGGCTCCGCCGAAGGTATACTCACCGTCGTTGTTCGCGAGGATGCGCCACTTTTGGCACCTATTGCGCGCGACGACGACGTCCCGATGGCAGATGTTCGTGCGGCCAGCGGGGATACTGTGAATGTCCAGGTATTGCGGAACGACGAGGACCCGGACGGCGATATCTCGGATGTTATCGTTTCCTCACCTGATGCCGCGGTATTCCCGGCTGCCAACGGCACTGTGGACGTGAAGCTGGCTCCAGAGAACCAGATCCTTGTCTATACCGTGACGGACGCCGATGGACTCGAAGCTTCAGCCGTCATTCGGGTGCCGGGAACCGATGCTCAGCGCCCCGTGGTCAACAACGCAACCCTCCCCATCAAGGTGAAGGCGGGTGAGCCGACGGACGTTTCCATCAACGACTACATCACGGTACGTGAGGGAAGAACGGCGAGCATCATGCCAGGGGCGAAGGTCTCCACAGGAGTCGGCCATGCTGGCGACCGATTGGTGAGGAATGTAACCGCCTTCACGTACACGGCTGCCAAGGATTTTTCGGGGATGACGTCGATACCGCTCGAGGTCACGGACGGTTCGAATTCCAATGATCCTGAGGGCCGGACCGCCCTGGTGACCCTCCCAATCCTCGTTGAAGCCGCGGGGAACCGTCCTCCCGAGTTTAATCCCGTGACCATTAAAGCTGCGGTTGGTGAGCGGACGAGCGTGGATCTGCGTCCGATGGTGAAAGATCCCGACGAGGGCGATATCAAGAACATGATGTTCTCCGTGAAGGGATCCCCCCTGGAGGGAATTGACGTATCGCTACGCGGATCAATTCTCGAGATTTCTGCCGTGAAGGATGCTTCGCGAGGAAACGCAGGCAGCATCAAGATCACCATCGATGATGGGAAAGGGGGTGTGGTTGAGGCAGGTATTCCTGTGGTTGTTGTGTCCTCATCGCGTCCGTTGATCCAAACCTCGGAAGCGCAGGTGAAGCTTGACGCCGGTGGATCGGCCTCTATCGATGTCACCCAGTACGCCACGAACCCTTTCCCTGATGAGGGGAATATGAGCATTGTGGAACAACCGACGGTGAGTGCTGGAGGGAGCGCAACCGCGCAGGGAACGGTCATCAACGTGAAGGCCAACGAGAAATTTAGCGGCAGTTTCACTGTCACCTACCGCTTGGCCGACGCTACAGAAGATGCTAGCCGTGAAGTTGAGGGCAATATTGTGGTCACTGTTCGCGGTAAACCTTCCCCACCCAAAAATGTCACCGCAACTTCTGAAGAACCAGGAAAGGTGCGCGTCTCGTGGATTTCGGGAGCAACAAATGGTGCGCCGATCACCAACTTTACGGTGTGGGACCACACCCAAGGGGATTCCATAGAGTGCGGCAAGGTGACATCCTGCCTCATTGAGGAGAGAACAAACGGCGTTGAGCACACGTTTTCAGTGACGGCCACAAACGAAGTAGGTGAGTCAGAGAAGTCGAAGATTGCGACGACGACGATCGATGCCACGCCTGATCCTTCGGGAACCCCCAAACACACCCCGGGCGATGAGGAGCTGACCATCTCGTGGGGCCTCCCCGGAAGCAATGGAGCTACATCCACCGTGCAGATTCGAGCAGGGGGAACCACGTCCGGCTCCACGGTGTACTTGCCCGCATCCAAGGGAATGACCGTGCTTCCTTTAGGCTCGCCGGTTGCTCCCAAGATGGACTGCACGGGGGAAAAGAGTTCAGTGAGCTGCACCTGGAACGGCGGTTCTGGTAATGGAAGACAGGCAAAGTACAAGCTCAGTGGAGCTATATCTGGCAATGTTGGAGCCTTGGGGAGGAAGTCCTTCGATGTTTCCAGTGGATCTTCAGCCACTCTCTGCATCACCGTTACACAGACAGAAACTGGGCGAACTGATAAACAGTGCGCGTCGGCTACCGCGCAGAAGAGCTCCTAAGCTCGTCGCCACGTCGATCACCAGTTTTTAGCAAGGAGCAACATGTCCGTCAGGATCAAGGATTCTCAAAGGTTTGCCAGCGTCTTCGAACGTTTGACGCAGAACATTGGCAAGGCCGTACTGGGTAAGGAAGACGTCATCCGCCTCGCGCTTACCTGCATGTTCAGTGAAGGCCATCTTTTGTTGGAGGATGCTCCGGGCACAGGAAAGACGGCGTTGGCTCGTGCCATGGCCGCTACCGTTGCGGGAACGAACTCCCGCATCCAATTCACTCCGGATCTTCTTCCCTCCGACATCACCGGTACCAATGTTTACAATCAGCGAGTTGGCTCCTGGGATTTTCACCGGGGACCCATCTTCGCTTCCATCGTGCTGGCCGACGAGATCAACCGAGCTTCGCCCAAAACGCAGTCTGCACTTTTGGAGGTCATGGAAGAATCCCACGTCACCATTGATGGCGAACGGCACGAAACCGGGCGTCCCTTCATGGTGATCGCCACCCAGAACCCGATTGAACAGGTAGGAACCTACAGGCTTCCTGAGGCTCAGCTTGATCGTTTCCTCATGAAGGCGGCGCTCGGCTATCCGTCCGGGGACGCGGCGGTAGAGATCCTTCTTGATTCGGCCGCCCCGGATCGTTCGCGCATGCTGGATCCCGTGATCTCTACCGCGGAAGTGGCTGAGCTGGCCGAGGTGGCCGCGCGAAACTATGTTGACCGTGCGATTGCGCAGTACATTCAAGACCTATGCGAGGCAACGCGTGAGAACCCCAACGTGCGCATCGGCGTCTCTACCCGCGGCGCAATTGCCATGACTCGAGCTTCCCGCGTGTGGGCGATGGCCCAGGGGCACAACTACGTCGTTCCGGATGATGTAAAAGCGCTCGCGGTGCAGGTGTGGGCACATCGCTTAGTCCTTGACCCCGACGCCGAATTCGAAGGAGTCTCTCGCGAGGAGATTATTGAAACCGTCATGGAGCAGACTCCTGCGCCGTCTGTCCGAGGGTAGCGTGCCGTGAATCGTACGTTCATTCCTGCCGTTGACACGATCACCCCGCGAGGATGGGGTGTGGGATCGGTAGGTGCGCTTTCTCTTGTGCTGGGGCTAACAAACTCATGGACGGAACTGGTGGCCATCGGGATGGTGAGCCTAACCGTCTTTCTTGTTGCTTTCCTCTGGTCTTTTGGGCGTATTGGACACCGTGTTTTATTGAACCTTTCCACGCGACGAGTGACGGTGGGGGAACGAGCGGTGGGGGAACTCGTCGTCGTTAATCCGACGAACCGTACCCTCCCCGCCACCGCGATCGAACTTTCAGTAGGTTCAACTATTGCCTCCTTTGCAGCCGGGCGAATCGCCGCAGGTGAGGAATACACCGAGCCCTTTGGTATCACAACTTCGCGGCGAGGTGTCGTGATGGTTGGCCCGGTGAGGACAGTACGAGGAGATCCCCTTGGTTTGATCACACGCAGGCAGGCATGGTCTGACCCGGACCTGCTCTACATTCATCCACGGATAGTGCGAGTCAGCGCCTCAAATCTCGGCTTTCTTCGAGACGTTGAGGGCGGGGCCACGCAGGACTTCTCGTCTTCGGATGTCTCGTTTCATGCTTTGCGGGACTATATTGCCGGTGATGACCGGCGTTCTATTCACTGGCGTACCACCGCCCACGCGGGCAAGCTCATGGTGCGTCAATTTGAGGAGATCCGCCGCGCGCATCTTCTCATCATGCTTGATCTGAGTGAGGAAGCATGGGAGAGCGCTGACGAGTTTGAGGAGGGCGTTTCAGCGGTTGCTTCGCTTGCTATTGCGACGGTGCGCGAGACACAGGAAGTCTCGATTATGACGCAGAGGGGACCACTCCCGGCCTCCACCAAAATGAGTGTGCTCGATTCTCTGTCCGGGGTGGAACTACTGTCCAGCGCCGAGCGGCTGCCTGAACTCACTCGTCAAGCGTTGGTGGAAGTGCCACAGGCATCGGTCGTGGTGGTAGTAACCGGTTCCCAGACCCCCATTGTGGAGCTCAGCGAGATCCGCGGTCGGCTACCGGTGGATATCGTATCTTTTGGGGTTCGCTTCGATACCGCAGGTAATCTCGAGCGTCGTACTCAGGGAGGTTTTACTCTGGTTTCAGTGCCCTCGTTGGATGATTTTGCTCGAGGAATGCGCAGGCTTCTCGGATGAGTAACATTGTGGCGCACCATTCTTCGACGTGGGCAGAACAGGCCGAACGTGACCGGTCACGGCAAGAGTCTTCCCACAGCAGGATGAAGGCACGGCAGCTCGTTCGGGAGCTTCAGAACCCGTTGAGTATTGGCGGCCTGCTTGTTCTTGCCGCGCTGAGCCACGGCGGCGTCTTTGGCGATGCCTCGGGGTATGTTGCCTCGGTGGGCGGCGTTGTTGTGGGTGCGGGAGTTGCTGCTTTCTCGGCTCGCTGGCACCTTGGATATTTCCACACCACGATGCTGATTTTCGCCGCATATTTGCTGACCGGTGGCCCACTTGCTATCCCCGAGACGACGACGGCATTTGTCCTTCCGTCATTACAAACACTGCAGATGCTAGTTCTGGGGATGATGACTTCGTGGAAGGACTTGCTCACTGTCCAGCCACCCGCAGGAAGTTTTGTGGGTCCTGCCATCATGCCTTTCTTCTCCTCGGTTGCATGCGCTGCCGTTGCGATGACGATCATCATGCGGACGAAGTCTCCGCTATGGGCGCTGCTTCCCGTTGCTTTCCTTCTTCTTCTCGGTATCTTGTGGGGCTCCCAAGCTGTCCCGCATGCGCTTCTGATTGGTATTGCTCTCGGTGTGGGAAGCCTAGTGTGGAGCACGTGGGTTACGAGGGGAAAGCAAGCCGACGACGATTACGGGACGATTGAGTTTGCGAGGGTGTCACGTACCTCGGAGCGCCGCACCAGGGTGGGTGCGGCTGCGCTTATCGCCGTGGGTGCCGTGGTAGCGGCTATTGTCGCACCTCTGCTCACCGCGGGTGCACATCGCAATGTTCTCCGCGATGTCATTGAACCACCCCTTGACCTCCAGTCCTACCATTCCCCGATTTCCCAGTTCCGTTGGCTCTCCACAACTGCCAAAGACACCGAGCTCTTCACCGTCAAGGAGCTACCAAAGGGCGGCCGCATCCGGTTGGCGACGCTGGATCAGTACGACGGTACGGTTTTTAAGATCGCTGGGGACACCGGGAACACGGACTTTCGCCGTGTGGGTACTAGTTTTACCGATGGTCCCCTGGATCTGGGTGACACTACGAACTCACTGCATATTAGCGTCGCTGATTATTCCGATTACTGGATCCCCGGGGGCGGAGAGATCCGTTCGCTCGTTTTTTCGGGGGCGGACAAGCAGGATTTGGCTTCCTCCCTCTACTTTTCGGAAAACTTGGGAACAGCACTTTCCACTCGTCGGCTACAGCCGGGGGACGAATACACCGTCGTCGCCGTTGCGGAACGCTCGTGGACGGATTCGGAGTTGGAGGGCAAAGCGATTCTCAACGTCCCACTCCCGCAGGACTCCAACGTTCCGGAAGTGATCGGCGAACGTGCCGCCGAGATGATCGATGGGGCGTCGCCCGGTATTGGCCAGGTACGTGCCATCCAACAGCGACTCCATGACGAGGGATACTTCTCGGATGGGTCCGACGGCCTGTCCCTTCCAGGACATCGTGCTGATCGTCTTGAGCGGTTCCTGGAACCTGGTGGGATGATCGGTGACGACGATCAGTACGCGGTGATGATGGCGCTCATGCTTCGCTCCCAAGGTATCCCTTCCCGCGTAGTTATGGGCTTTTACCCTGAGAAGGAGCACGCGGGGACGATTACCGTGACCGGAGGCGACACCCACGCCTGGGTGGAGGTACCTTTCGAGGGTGTGGGCTGGGTGGCCTTCGACCCGACGCCACCGGAGGATCAGACGCCACGGACCGAGCACCCCCAACCCAAACCCAGCCCGCGTCCGCAGATTGTGCAGCCGCCTGATCCGCCGGGAGAGCCCGCCGAGGTGCCACCGGAGGCGCGTGACGATGGGGAAGACGGCCACGAGGGTGAGTCCGGATTATCAGCCACCGTTCTCCTCGTTCTACAGATCACCGTTGTCGTGGGACTCTTGCTCCTTCCCGGTCTCCTCATCGTTGCCTCCAAGACGCATCGTTCCCGCTCGCGCCGCAGGACTGGTAGTGAGGATATGCGCACCGCGGGTGCGTGGGACGATGTTGTCGATGCGGCGTCGGATCTTGGAATGGCCGTTCCCATGGCAGCCACTAGACGTGAGCAGGCGCTTTCCATCGACAAGGAGATCAGCAGCGGGGACGAGGAAGAGAATCCCGTCGTTGAGACGACCTTCCATCGTTACGATGACGAGATGTCGCCGATTCTTGCCCTGGCGATGCGACTCGACGGAGAAGTTTTCGGAGGAAGCAAACTCACCGAGGAATCACGTCAGCGAGCCTGGGATGAAAGCCTCGTGGTCATCAAGCTATTGCGGGAGCAGACGCCGTGGTACCGCCGCGTATGGGCTCATGTTTCCCTTCGCTCATTGCGTGCCCGTGACCGTATCTCCCCACAAGAACGCCCAACCTCTGCGGATCGAGCTGGAGGTGGTAGCGATGCACATGGTTCGGCCACCAAATCGGAAGGAAACACCCGTGGGTAAGATGAGGCAGAATCCCATGACCTTGGTATTCGACGACGGAACATCGTACGTGCTCACACAGGCCGTCGTCGTCGGACGTGATCCCTGCTGCGATGACGAACATCAGGGGGCGGCGAAACTGCCGATTATTGATCCCTCCTTTTCTGTCTCCAAAACCCACATGGCATTGTCTCCCAAGGCCGGAGCCGTGATGGTTGAGGACCTTCATTCAACCAACGGCACCTACGTGAGGGCAGCGGATGGCGGCCTCTCTGGTGTTTTCCCCGGTCGATGCCTCATTGTTGGTAACGGCTCGACGATCCATTTCGGAGACCGAACGCTTCGGGTAGGAGAGTAACTATGTTCCACACCCAATCCCCACCGTCACGATCTATCTCTGTCAGCCAAGATTCCGACGATGTTCGGGTGGAAGTTCGTTTCGGAGCGCGAACTGACGTTGGACGACGACGGCGCAACGAGGACAGTTTCGGCGCCAAATTTCCTCTATTCCTTATTGCCGACGGTATGGGAGGCAATCGGCAAGGTGAAGTGGCATCCGCCCTCGCCGTGGAGGAGATGATGATGATCGCCGACGGCGTGCGTTTCGTTGCGGCTCAGGAGATCACGGAAGCTCTCGCCAGAGCCGCGCAGCGTGTTGACCAGCTAGGTTCCGGCTGCTTAGCGCCAGGCTCGACCCTCACCGGAATGGCAATCTCCACCCATCGCGGAGATCCAGTAGCCAGAGTGTTTAACATCGGGGACTCGCGCACTTATGCCCTGACCGGTGGAGAGTTTCACCTGTTGACAAGGGATCATTCGCGCGCCCAGGAACTCATTGATACGGGGCAGGTGACCGATGTGGAAGCGCGTGCACTCCCGCAGCAAAATGTCATTACTCGGGCATTAGGCGCCGGAAGTGGGGAACACGTGATTGTGGATCACTATCTGGTGCCCCTGGGCGCGGGGGACCGTTTTATCATCTGTTCTGATGGCCTCAGTGGCGAGGTCACCGATTCTCTTATCGAGATTGTGTCGCGGGCAGTGAGAGACCCTCAGCAGCTTGCCGATGAACTGGTGACGATGGCTCTGACGGCAGGAGGCAAAGACAATATCACCGTTCTTGTTGTGGATATTGTGAACGCCCAGTCTCTGTTAGGTGAAGCCGGGCACGAAGCCGAGCGGGCTGAATCGTGTGGTCACGTGGACCGGAGAGACGATCAATGAGGGGATACATGTGGGTGCATGGACACCACCCGGCTGCGATAACGCCGCGTGGTGTTGTGGTGATGGCCCCCGGAAATCTCCATCTGACACGCCAATGCTGGAAGGTACTGCACGAGGGTGGGGACCTGGTTGTCATTATGGGGAAGTTGGCGGAGTACGTGGGCGCTGATCTGACGTCACTGCCGGAATTCGTCGCCGTCGTCGTCAATGGCAATAATCTCCACGTTGCCATTCGGGGCGACTATGAGCTCGTCGTGAGAGGTGCCGGGGGGAGGGAGAGTATCACCGGAGGGACAGTCACCTGGTGGACTGAGCGGCGCTTCGTCGATGTGGAGTGGTGGCGCATCATGGCCACTACTACGTCGCAGGAAGGCTTTGACGGTGAGGTATGGAGTGCGGTGGATGTCTGCGCTCCTGTGGCGATTGTGGAGAGTGTCAGTGACCAGGTGGAATGTGAGCCGGAATGCGGTAGTCGATCGGTAGAACCGAGAGCCCAGATCGAGACGCTGGGTGATTCTTGCCCGGTAGCTTCAGCACGGAATTTGCTTCGTGATAGTGCGAATGCTGGGGCGAAGGTCGAATCGGAGAGCAACCGACCTGTGGTGGCCCCTGCTGCGGATCAGAGGCAGGGGTTCGTCCCGGAGAACTCGGGGATGGGGCGTGACCGCACACTTGGAGAAACCAACTACTTCGCTGGAATTAACGATACTGCCGCGGAGCACGAGTATCCCTCGTTCCATACACCGGTGAGCCTGCCCGAGGATCAAAGTGGTGATCATGACGGGCGCACCGTCTACTCCACAAAAATGGGCGAACTGCAGGTCAGAGCCCGTGAATTTGCGGAAAAACCCGAGACGGTGGGAACATCTGCTCCCAAGGTTCTCGCCTTACTGTGTGTCAATGGCCATCCCAACCCGACTCACGCGCAGAACTGCCGAGAGTGCTCGGACATGATGAGTGAAACATCCGTTTTGATCCCGCAGCCGAAACTCGGCACGCTGGTGCTCTCCAACGGCACACGTGAAGAGCTATACAAGGACATCATTATTGGTCGAGCCCCACAGATTAATGAGGCGATGGCCGGCAGGCAGCGCGCTGTGGCGGTGCCCAGCCCCAAGAAAGAAATCTCCCGCAACCACTGTGAGATCCGGGTGACCGGCTGGGATGTTCGGCTACGCGACCTTGGGTCGAACAACGGAACCCTTCTTGTTCGTCCCGGGCAGAACCCGGTCCTTGTCAGTGAGACAGCGCCCGTCATGATGCAGCCTGGCGACATCATTGACCTCGGTGATGGGCTCACGATCTGGCTGGAGGGATGATGGCACGGGAAGCGCAATTGCCGCCGACAATTCCGAACGCGACCTACCTCGGGTATCTCGGCAAGGGAGGATTCTCGGATGTTTTCCTCTATCGCCAGCGCATGCCAGAACGGGATGTCGCGGTTAAGGTTCTGTTCTGCGGCGCGGGAGCAGAGCGGAGCGGGGCTTTTGAAGCGGAAGCTAATCTCATGGCTAAAATGTCCGCGCACCCCAACATCCTTTCTGTATTTAATGCTGGCGTGACGGATGATGGGCGCCCTTATATTGTCATGGAGTACTGCCCGCCTCCCCACGGTGGAGATCTTGCTGCCGAAGGAAGGCTCTCCGTAGGAAGAGTTCTGGAGATCGGCATCCTGTTGGCTGGAGCAGTCGAGACTCTTCACCGTTCGGGCATCCTGCATCGAGATCTCAAGCCGAGGAACATTCTGATGACCCAATTCGGGCATCCTGTTCTCACAGATTTCGGTATTGCTTCCTCGACGGAGCCGGGAGCCGAAAGAGTAGCGTCTGGTTTTTCTTTGCCGTGGACCCCGCCGGAACAGGCACAGGGTGAGACAAACATTGGGCCAACCGTAGATGTTTACTCGCTGGCTGCGACAATCTACACGTTCCTTGCCGGGCACTCGCCCGTGGAGATTCCCGACGGGGATAATCGTGAATTTGCGATGCTCAACCGAGTATTTAATGCTCCGGTGCCGAGAACTGGTCGCCAGGATGTCCCTGTGGAACTGGAACGCATTTTAGCGATTGCGATGGCGAAGGATCCCCGTCAGCGCTACCAGACCGTTGAAGACTTCGCCTATGCATTGCAGCAGGTCCAGGCGTCGCTACATCAGAGCGTTACCCGGTTCGATGTGATGGAGACCCCCGTTCATCACCGTCACGATGACGACGACGATGCGACGAACCTACGTCCCATCCAGATGATCGATCCGGAACGGAAAGATGCAGCTGAGGAGGTGCCATCGAGTCCGGGAGAGACTGCAGCGGAACTCTCTCCTGACCACGATGTGCCACTGGAGCTGTCGGAGGCGCACGAGTTGCCCAACGGTGAGCCTAAGCCGCGAAATCTCAGACGGGAGATGGTGACGGGGTTGGGTGTTTTCGTCGTCGTCGCCGTTCTTATCTTTGGCGCGTGGACGTCACTACGCGGAGACAGAGGCAGCTTCTCTCCAACAATTGACACTGTAACCAGCGACCCGGGCGAGTTGCCCCTCGTAGCTGAACTTGACGCCGTCACGGATTTATCCGGACGCATTGAGGCAAACAACGTGCGCTTCTCATGGAACTTTGAGAGTGATGACGTAGTTTTCCTCTATAGCCTTGTTGACCCGTTGGAGACGTATCCGGTGCATGAAACACGGGAAAAGAGCGTCCTTGTGGATAAACAGAAAAGCCGCACCTGCCTCGAGGTAATGGTGGTTGACTCTAACGGTAAGACATCCTCGCCAGCAACCGAATGTGTGGATACCCCATGAAAATGCCAGTTGTGTCCTACTGCGGAGAGCACTACGTCCTCGATCCGGGCAGACCCTTCGTGGTTGGCCGAGACGCCGACCTATCGATTGACGACAACCCCTACCTTCACCGACAGTTTCTGACGATTAGTGAGAGGGATGGGATGTGGTGGATCGAGAACGTTGGGAACCGGATTGCCGCCACTATTGCGGAAGAATCCCGTGTGATGCAGGCGTGGCTCGGACCCGGCGCGCAACTCCCGTTGGTCTTTGAGAAGATGACGGTTGTGTTCACTGCTGGCCCCACCACCTACGAGTTTGACATCACCCTTCCGAGCGCCGAGTTCACCAACGTGGGAATACGCCACCACAGTGCGGGGCAGACGACCGTGGGGGACGTGTCCTTCACCCAGTCGCAGTACCTCATGATTCTTGCGCTCGCCGAACCGTGGCTGCGCCGGGCTGGTAACGGATCCGTCGATATTCCCTCGTCCAGCGAGGCCGCGCAACGTCTAGGGTGGCCTCTCACCACGTTTAACCGGAAATTGGATAACGTCGCGGATAAACTGGACCGGATGGGCGTCAAGGGACTACGTGGAGGCCCGGATTCACGAGCAATGAAGCGGCGATCCCGACTCGTTGAGTACGCTGTCACCTCGCAGATTGTGCGCAGTGAGGAT
Source organism: Actinomycetaceae bacterium (assembly GCA_039812645.1). Taxonomy (GTDB): domain Bacteria; phylum Actinomycetota; class Actinomycetes; order Actinomycetales; family Actinomycetaceae; genus Ancrocorticia. The sequence goes on along the minus strand of JBDIAV010000023.1, from coordinate 20,708 downwards.
CTCTATCTGCTTGATGAGGAATACGCGCGAAACGTGGCATCGCAAGCGGGCTCCTGATGACGAGCCGGTTCTTGACGCAGGTTCGTTCTTGATGCAAGGTTCGTTACCGATGCTCGCCGAGGCGCATCCAGGCCTCGCCGCGGCTGCGTAGCAACATGGTGCCGCCGCGCACCGCCATGAAGAGAATGGCGTAGGCCGCCCAGAGTGCCAGCAGCCCGGCCTCCCCGGTTCCCCAGTGCATGACGGCCAGGGCTGCCGGAGCGAATGCTGCGAGCGCGGTAAGCATGTACGTGGCGAGTTTTCGAGTGTCGCCTGCGCCAATTAGGACGCCATCAAGCATGTAGGCCACCGAAGCAACCGGTAGTGCGACGGCCGCGATCCACAGCGAATGTGTTGCGAGGTCGCGTACAGTCGGATCTTGCGTCATCAACGTGGGGATAAACCAGCTGAGCGCGAACAGCCCCACACCAAGGAAGGCGCCGTAAACTGCGCCTCGATTGAGGCAACGCGATAGGACGGCGCGAACACGCTCGCGACTTCCTGAACCGAGACCTTGGCCTACGAGGATCTGCGCCGACGTCGCTAGAGCGTCCAAACCGTACGCCGCGAAATTCCACACGGTCATCGTGATTTGATTGGACGCAAGTGCCTGCGTACCGAGTCCGGTGGCGGCCGCGATCTGGAGCAGAATAGCGGCGCGTAGTGAGAGCGTACGGACGATGAGCGGGCCGGCGTCGCGCAAAGAACGCAATACCCCGGTGCCCGACGGTGTCAATCCTGCGCCCTCGCGCCGCGCGCTACGGAGTACCACGGAAGCGAGCCAGACTCCCATAAATGTCTGCGCGATTGCGGTTCCGGCGCCGGCGCCAAAAATTCCCAGTCCCGCCGGGTAGATGAGCACGTAATTCAACGGAATATTAAGCAGTGCACCTGCGGTGGCGGCATAGAGCGGCGTCTTTGTGTCGCCCATGCCACGTAGTGTGCCGGTTGCGGCGAGAACCAACAGCATCCCGGGAAGTCCGAACGACGACGACCTGAGGTACTGTACCGACTGCTCCAGGACGTCCGCCTCGGGTCCAAACAGCCCGAGAAAGGGCCGCGCAATAACGATGAGGATGATGGCGAGGAGGACTCCCAGCCCGAGCGCGAGCCACATGCCGTCAATACCTTGACGGAGTGCCTCTTTCTTCTTGCCGGCACCGAAGAGGCGGGCGGTGGCTGCCGTCGTTGCATAGGCGAGAAAAATGCACAGACCAACGAGCGTCGTGAGGACCGTGGAGGCGAGAGCGAGGCCCGCGAGCGGAACGGTACCAAGGTGGCCAACCATGGCGGAGTCCACGGCGACGAGCAGGGGCTCAGCGAGAAGTGAACCGAGCGACGGAAGGGCGAGGCGACGGATGTCGCGGTCGATGGTGTGCTTGTTCTGTTCGGGGTAGTTCTCGCTCACCTGACAAGCCTAGTGGTCCGTTTCGGTAGCGAGCGATCTGGTCCGTCACAGTGATGGCGAGTGGCAGTGATTCCTGAGGTGATACCCGTGAAAATCTATCCCGTAATCCCTCTTTGGGTCATGGGTACACGGGCCCCGATTTCGGAGATCTTTTACGCGCATTTGTGTCGCCTGCCCCATGTTCCTTGTAGGCAACTGCCTCACACGCCGTTTTCGTACAAGAGATGTCGTTTGTCCTGAAAAACACATGCTGTAATACGGGCGGATTCAATTAACTTCTTTGGAGTGGTGAGAGTCTGTTGGGGGACGTGGAGTGGGGTGGCGGCGTGTCTGAGACGCCATACCTCAAGTTCAACCTGAGGTAGGAGAAAATTAATAGGGGCAATTTGTCCACTTCATGCACAGACGAGTTTTCCCCACTTGGGGATAAGTCTGGGGACGGAATGACGCCAATATCCCGAGCCTTATCCCCAGATGTGCACAACTTTGGTGGTATATGTGGATAAATGAGGGCATTTCTCCACAGAATTCACGGTTGTTATCCACAGTGTCCTCGGCGTGTATACACAGAAAGAATTTTCGGTGAACTTGCATTGTTGCCGAGTCTTGGTATCCTGCTCAACTTCTTGCGGACGCTGCTCCGAAGTCTCGTGCGAAGTCTCGTGCGAATGCGAGACTGTGGATGGAATTCTTGGTGACCTGAAACCCAAGCGTGAAGACGTTAATGAGAACGGTGGATCGTCCGGATTGGTCGTGGTACAACAACGCATGTCGGCGGGAGTCCCGCGTGATCTCTCGGGATGGGGGTTGCGTAGTGAGTCGGTCGGAGCATGGAGTAACACGTTGACGTTGGTTTGCGGTGGCCGAACGGGAGGTACCCGGGTGAAGGCCGGGTGGTAACGTTGATTCGGCCCAGGCTCGATGTTGGCCTCTAGTGTGGCTCGATGTCTAGACCGTTGGGCATTAAACGAGTGTGTACGAATTCGAGAAGGATTTGAGTTGGTTGTGAGGGGAGTGGGGCCATGTCCGCAGTGAGTGAAGGTGCGTTGGGTGGATCGTCGTTCGAACGCACTCCGCCGCAGAACATTGATGCTGAGATGTCTGTGCTCGGCGGCATGCTGCTCTCTAAGGACGCTATCGCGGATGTTATTGAGATCCTGCAATCCACAGATTTCTATCGCCCCGCACACACGACCGTCTACAACGTCATTTTGGAGCTGTTTGGCAAGGGTGAGCCTGCAGATGCGGTGACGGTTGGCGCTGAGCTCAAGAAGATTGGCGAGCTGGACCGCATCGGTGGCCTGCCGTATCTACACACGCTTGTCTCCACTGTCCCGACAGCCGCGAATGCCGGGTACTACGCTCATATCGTGCGTGAGCAGTCGCAGTTGCGTTCGCTGGTTGAAGTGGGAACCCGCATTGTTCAGCTGGGCTATACGACCGACGGCGCTGACGTGGCCGGACTTATTAATATGGCCCAGTCCGAGGTGTACGCCATCACCGAACAGCGCCAGCGTAACGAGTACGCCATGCTCGAAGAAATTCTGCCTGTTCTCTACGATGAGCTAGAGGCTAACGAGAACCGTGATGGCGGCCTGCAGGGGGTCTCTACCGGTTTCGCTGAGTTGGACGCCAAGCTCAATGGGCTACGACCCGGCCAGATGATTATTGTTGCGGCTCGTCCCGGTGCGGGTAAGTCCACGTTGGCTATGGACTTCTGCCGTGCGGCCTCTATCAAGCACCATCAGGCCGCCGCGTACTTCTCGCTGGAGATGAGCCGGACCGAGCTTTCGATGCGCCTCATGGCCGCGGAGTCCAAAGTATTCCTTGATCGAATGATTAAAGGTGAGATGGAGCCGGACGATTGGCGCCGTATCGCCGCCGCCTTCGATCGGATTTCGGATGCCCCGCTACTTGTGGACGATTCTCCCAATCTGACGCTGGGGGAAATCCGTGCCAAGAGCCGCCGCATGAAGCAGCAGCACGACATCCAGCTCATCGTCATCGACTACCTCCAGCTCCTTACCTCGGGAAGTAAATCGATGGAATCGCGCCAGCAAGAGGTGTCTGAATTTTCGCGCTCCATCAAGTTGCTTGCAAAGGAGCTCGAGGTACCGATCATCGCCGTCGCTCAGCTCAACCGAGATCCGGAAAAGCGTAACGACAAGAAACCGATGGTGTCGGATCTTCGTGAGTCGGGTTCGTTGGAGCAGGATGCCGACGTCGTCCTCCTTATTCATCGCGACGAAATGTACAACCAGGATTCCGAAAAGGCCGGTATGGCCGAGATCATTATCGGAAAACAACGTTCTGGCCCGACCGGCGCCGTTGAGCTTGCCTTCCAGGGGCACTTTGCTCGTTTTGCGGAGATTGCGCAGTAACTTCTGCAACGTCAGCACCGTATATGGTGCGTCGGTTGCCGTGTATCCACGGAGGAGAATGTCTCCCATGTGAGTGGAATTACCATGCTTTCCCTTGTCTTCTGTCAATGCTCGGAGCATATTGGATACCCGAAGTATTCAATACCTTGAGTATCAAGATGGAGTTGAGGGTAACAATGGCTGAGTGGACTGTGGTGTCACGTCCCAAACGTGAGGACGTGCGTCGGGCGATTATTGAGGCAGGCGTCCGTGTTTTTGCCGCCGAGGGTTACAACAACGCCAATATTGCGAAGATCGCCGAACTTGCAGGCTTCACCAAGGGGGCTGTGTACTCAAATTTCAGCTCGAAGCCGGAACTCTTCACTGCCGTCATGACACATCACCTCAATACCGAGCGCGGCGGCATCATGCAGGTTGTGCTCACGGGGCTCAATGAGGCAGAAAGTACGCAGCAGCTTGTTGAGAACCTCAGCCTAGAGCTGGCTCGGGCCCTTCCCGACCTCGCGCCCTGGCAAATCGCCCTCGACCAGTTCCGTAGCCTTGCCCAGCGAGACCTTGAGATCTCTGCGGTGTATAACGAATTGAGCCGCACGCGCATTGCCACTGTTGTTGAGATGTGCGCGAGCCATGAGGCCGCCCGTGACCTGCTGACCAGGGACCTCGAACTCTTTGCCACCACACTGCTTTACCTCGTCAACATATTGTGCCTGGAGCTTGCTGCCCGACAGGGTGCACTAGCAGATACGGCCGCTGATCAGAGCACGAGCGACGATCAGGCCGTCACCGAACGTAACGCGGAGATCCTACGCCGAGCATTGGAGGGAATGATTCGATGAGAATGCGGTTTTTTCAACGGCATTCGGACAGGGCCCTGTCGGAGGACACGACACCGGCTGCACAGGATTCCTCCACGGATGCGCTGGGCCAGGCCAGGGCAGGTAGGCAACCGCTCCTGCGCGCCCGGAACCTGATCGCTTCGGGTCACCTCGGCACCGTGTTTGGACCGGTCAACCTTGACCTGTACCCCGGCGATCTGTGCCTTGTTCAGGGAACGGAAGGCTCCGGAAAATCCGCCTTTCTCATGGCTCTCACCGGACGCTTCCGGGGTGTCACCGGCACCCTGGACATCAACGGCTACGATGCACTCGCGGATCCCTACGCCACCATGCAGGACACCGCCGTGGCCCGCATTGGCAACTACGTGGTGCCCGAGGACCGGCTCACGGTCGAAGAATCGATCTCCGAGCGCGCCTATCTCGATGGCATCTCGCTTGCCCAGGCTGAGGAGCGCGCCTCCTACATCGAGCAGGCTCTTGGATATCGTGTCGATCGTGGGATGGAAATTGAGAGCCTAGATCCCGTGACCCGTGCCGTCGGCTCTGTCGCCCTCGTGATGTTGCGCCCCGCGTCCGTTGTTGTGGTCGACGACGTCGACATGCAGGTCCCGTACTCACAACAACCGCTCATGTACCGGTGCCTCTCCAAGCTTGCCCAGCTGGATGACTCTGTCATCGTCGCTTCGGCCATTGACGGTGACTCCGTCCCCAAGGGAACTGTTCGGGTACGTCTGGCCTCCCGTCGTACGCCGTCGGTCCACGCCATTGTGGATGACGAGTCAGCGGAGGTCTCGGTTATGGAGAAAGAACCCGACGTGCACAGCGACCCTGTGCTCACTGAAGATACGGACGTCGTCATCGTAACGCGCGAGGGTGAAGACGTGACCAGCCCCGACACCAACGCCAGTGGCGAGAATACTGGGCGCTCGGACGTCGTCGTCGACAAAAAAGGCGAAGCGAACGAGAGTGAAGGAGACGCGAAGTGACCATGCAACCGGCATCCCGACTGCTGAGGTACGAGTTTCGGCGGTTTAAGGGGCGGTCGCGGATCGCGCTCGTGTTCGTGCTGCTCATCCCGATCCTGTACGGCGGGATTTACCTGCACGCCAACTGGGACCTGTACAGTCGCATCGACACCGTCAAAGTGGCGGTCATTAACCACGACGAGCCGACCGAGTTCCAGGGGCGTGAGGTCGCAGGCGGTGACCTCTTCGAAGAGGCACTGCGCGACAATCCGCAGTTTGACTGGCAGTTCCTCGGCGAGAACGACGCCGCCGCGCAGGACGGACTCTCCCGCGGCGAGTACTTTATGGTCATCGAGGTGCCGCAGGACTTCTCCGCGAATCTGGTGAGTGCTGGGACGTTCCAACCCAAGCGCGCCACCATCACCCTCCACCGCGACGACGCCAACGGCTTTATCATCGGCACGCTGACGGGCAAAGCCGAGGACGCCCTCTCGAAAACCCTCGATGCGACCATCTCCGAGGCGTATTTCAAGGCGCTCTTCGTCAACATTGATGACATCAAAGGCAAACTGACCGCTGCCGCCGATGGGGCAGGGCAGCTGGACAGCGGGCTTGTCCAGGCGGCCGACGGCGTCCGCCAGCTCAACGACGCTGTTACTCACGTCGATGCCGCCGGGCTCCAAGACCAGCTAGATTCTGTTAACTCTGGAATGTCTGGGGTCGACGACGGCCTGCAGTCGCTTCTCGGCGCCGCGGGTACGATGCGACAGGGAGCCGGTGAGATTGCCGGCATTGGAAGCACCATCTCCGGTGGTGCCGCGAACGTTAAGAATGCGCTGGTACCCGTCAATGACTTCTTCGATAACCGGCTACCGGAGTTGCAGGGCGACGCCGTCGACCTAGCGGAACTGAACGCCACGCTGACCGGAACCGGTGAGGGCGGCCTCGTAGCGGATATGGGCGGTGACCTTTCTGCCGCGTCTAGCTTCACCACTAACCTGCTGAAGAATCACCCCGAGCTCGCCGACGATCCGGACTATCAGGGGCTGGTGAGCAAGCTGTCGGTGGCGACGTCGGCGCATGCTGACGTTCAGAGTAACGTGAGCGCGCAGGCGTCTCTCGTGGCTGGTCTCAAAGTGAATCTTGATCCGACCCTGCTGAAGTCCTCCGGGGCGGCAGCGAAGGCCGCGGCGGAGACGCTCGATCAGGCTGCCGGACAGCTGAGCTCCGGGATGGACAAGGTGAACAGCGGGCTGGATGAGGCGGATGCGGCCATGTCTATACTCAACGGCGGCCTTGGCACGTTGCGCGGGGCGACCTCCACCTTGATGGCCGAGGCTCCGCAGGCAATTAATGGTGTGCTGCAGCTGACGAATGCTATCGGGCAGCTCGACACCGCCATGCCGCAACTCTCTGATGGTGCGCATACGTTGGCGAGTGGATTGAGCGACGGCGTGGCGCAGATTCCGTCGCTGGGTGAGAATCAGCAGAACTCGCTGTCCTCCGTCATGTCCTCGCCGGTGGATATCCAGCAGAATGTTTCCCACGATGCCCAGTACTATGGGCGGGGCCTAGCCCCTATGTTCTTCTCGATCGCGCTGTGGATCGCCTGCGTCTCTATCTTCCTGGTGATTCGGACGATTTCGGGACGCGCGCTGACCGGGCGCGCATCCGCGCTGCGAACGGCCCTGTTTGGGTATGGGCCGGTGGCGGTGGTTGCGGTAACCGGTGCCCTCATCATGGGGTACGGCGTGTGGCTGCTGCTGGGGCTTAACCCCGTGCATCCATGGCTGTTCTTGCTGCTACTGATCGTGGCGTCGTTGTGCTTCAGCGGGTTGGCCTATGTGGTTCGGCTGGTGTTCGGCTCGCCGCAAACCGCGATCTTCCTTGTGGCACTGATTCTGCAGCTGCCTGCAAGCGGCGGTACCTTCCCGGTGGCGATGCTGACGCCGTTCTACCAGGCACTTGCCGTCATCTCACCGCTGCACTATTCGGTGGATGCTTTCCGGGTGGTCATATCTGGTGGCAATCCGGCGGTGTATTGGGGAAGCCTCGCGGTGCTGGCAGGAATCTTCGCGGTGTCACTTGGGGCTATGTGGCGATTGGTCCATCGACGCAAGGTTTTCTCCATGCGCGACCTGCACCCGCCAATGGTCACCTCAAACACCACAGCGGACTACGCTTTCTCGGTGCGTCCGCGGTAGGCGGGGAACTGGCTGGCGGGGGCAGCGCTATATTGTTGCTCTACTTGGAGCAGCCGTCGTTACCACAACCGCAGCCGGATCCTTGAGATTCCGCGGCTTCGGCAGCCGAGGATGCCAGCGAAGCACTGATGACAGTGCCCTTCTTCTCGGGTGTGGGAAGCGGCGGAACATAGGCGCCCTGCCATACGGTATCGAACGGGGTGTGGCCGGGAACACGGGCGCGGATTCCATCGGTCACCACATCCTTGGCGATACGGACGGCGTCGTGGATTTCAGTGCCCTTGGCGAGCTCGGCGGTGATGGCAGCGGCGAGGGTGCAGCCGGCACCCGAGACGCGGTGCTCGCCAATCTTCGGGGAGGAGAATGCGGTAGCGTTCTCGCCATCCCATAGAACGTCGACGGCTTCTTCACCTGGGAAGTCGATGCCACCCTTGACCACGACGTAACGCGGGCCGAGCTTCGAAATGCGCTCGGCAGCTTCTGCGAGATCCTGCACGGTCTCCAGCTTCTCCATGCCTGCCAGCGTGCATGCCTCAAAGTAATTGGGGGTGGCGACGGTTGCCAGTGGCAAGATCTTCTCGCGCAGAGCGTTGTCGGTATCAAGCGCGGCGCCGGGCTCCTGACCCTTGCAGATGAGAACGGGATCAAGCACCACGTTCGTCCAGCTTTGGCTCGTCAGTCCCTCGGCGACGGCGTCGATCGTGTCCGGGTGGCCGAGCATTCCGATCTTTACGGTGTCCAGATCCTGCGAGCTCATGGCCGCTTCCATCTGATCACGGATAACTTGCGGATCCACTGGCACGAAGCGGTGGCCCCAGTTGTTCTTCGGGTCGAAGGAGACGATGCAGGTCAGGGTACCCATGCCGTATACCCCTAGGTGCTGGAACGTCTTGAGATCCACCTGGAAACCCGCGCCTCCGGTGGCTTCGGATCCGGCAATGGTGTACGCGAAATTGACCATAATGTCCTCCTGCTGCGGCAGCAGACCTCTTACTGCGTGCCTTCTACGTTTACCCCCTATGATGCTAGGGCCGACGGCGGCGTACTGCCTACCTTGCCCACTATGTCGCGGGACACGGTTTCTGTGAGTTGAGAAACTGGATGGCGGTGAGAGCGGGCTGTGTGCCTATATAGGCACACAGCCCGCTCTCACCGCCACGGAGGAAACGGCTGCCCACACAAAGGACCACAAAGGACAACAAAGGACCACGCGCCGCCGAAAAAACCTACATCTGGGTGTGCTGCATGGTCTCCGGGTCTGTGGTCTGGCGCAGGCCAGCTTCCAGGGCATCAATGCGCTTCAGATCATTGGCGCTGAGCTCTACGTCGCCCGCGGCGAGGTTTTCTGCGAGGCGCTCGCGGTGGACGGACTTAGGAATCACCACGCGGCCTTGGGCGAGATGCCAGGCGAGAATTGCCTGTGCGGGAGTGCAGTTACGAGCTGCAGCGATTTCCTGAATGACGGGATCTTCCAGATCGACTCCACGGCCAATCGGTGAGTATGCTTCGACAACCATTCCCGCGTCGCGGCTGGCGGCCTCGTAGTCGCGCTGTTGCAGGCTGGGGTGGGACTCAAACTGGTTGACCATCGGCTGAATCGATGCGGCCGCGGTGAGTTCCGCAATGGTTCCCGGCGTAAAGTTAGCGACCCCAATGGCCTTTGCGCGCCCGGACTCGTAGATCTCCTCGAAGGCCTTCCATGTTTCCACGTACAGTCCCCATGCTGGGACGGGCCAGTGAATGAGATAAAGATCGACATAGTCGAGGCCAAGCCGAGTGAGGGAGTCATCGAATGCCTTGAGCGCCTTCGTGTATCCCTGATTTCCGTTCTGAAGCTTCGTTGTCACGAAGAGTTCCTCACGCGCAACACCGCAGGAGCGAATACCGGCTCCGAATCCTTCCTCGTTTTTGTATGCGGCGGCGCCGTCGAAGTGACGGTATCCCAGCTCAACGGCCATTTCGACCGTCTGCTGTGCCTGCTCAGCTGGCACCTGCCAGAGGCCTGCGCCGATAAGTGGAATTTCGATGCCATTGGACAGAGTTGTCGTTGTACCCATACGGCCATTGTGCCCGCCTCAGGCTGTGAGCACACCCCGCGGCAGAACCTTCATGCTGGAAGTGAAACGTGACCGAATACAACTGATTGATGAGGTGTGACGGATCCATCACCGCTGAATCGGGACCGTGAATCCAGCGCGGGTAGCCTTAAACCATGGACACAAAGACGTATCGAATCGACGGCCACACCATGCGCGAGCATTGGATTATGGCGCCGTTGGACTATTTCGGTGCGTTGACGCTGTTGGCGTCAGGGGTGGACGCGCGGATGGTACCGAATCGGATTAACGTCTTTGCGCGCGAATACATTCGGGACGGGCATGAGGATGCGCCACGTCTTGTTTTCTTCCAAGGTGGCCCCGGGTCAGCAGCTCCACGTATGGCCCCCATTGGGTCGTGGCTGGATACGGCCCTCAACTACTTTCGGGTGGTCCTTATCGACGAACGTGGTACCGGAAATTCACACCCGCTGGAAAAGACGGCCGTAACGAGCGTCGGAACTCCCGAGGTGCAGGCCGCCTACCTCTCCTGTTTCCGCCAGGATTCAATTGTGCGCGACGCCGAAATCCTCCGCCAAGAGCTGCAGGGCGATCAGCCGTGGGCGGTGCTCGGCCAAAGCTTTGGCGGCTTCACTGTCACCTGCTACCTCTCGCAAGAGCCCGCAGGCCTCTCCGAAGCCTTCATTACCGCGGGCCTACCGTCTGCCACAAAGCACGCCGACGAGGTCTACCGCCTCACGTATCGCTCTATGATCACCCGCAACCGCGAATTTTTTGCGCGTTACAACGACGACGAAGCGACGGCCTGGTACGTGGCCACCCACCTTGCCGACGTCGAAGAGTTCCTGCCCACCGGAGAACGTCTTACGCCAGCGCGTTTCCGGCAGCTGGGTATCGTCCTCGGATATTCGTACGGGCCGGAGCAGCTCCACTTCTTATTGGAGGATCCGGTGTGGCGGCATGGCGGTCAGCGTAAGTTGCGCCCACAGTTCCTCTCCCGCGTGAGCAAACTATTGTCTTTCGCGGATAATCCGCTTTACGGCGTGCTGCATGAGTCGATTTATGCGCAGTCGTCTACTGGGGCGACGGCGTGGAGCGCCCAACGTGTGCGCAGTGAGTTCCCGGAGTTTGTGCTCCCGGAGACGCAGGCCGGGGGCTCGGCGGAAAACGATTTGCGCAAGGAGGGTCGAGGATTCCATTTCACGGGTGAGCATGTCTTCCCGTGGCAGATCGAACAGGATCCGGATCTCGCACCAATGGCCGAGGCCGCCGAAGCTCTGGCGTTTTCCCAGCGTTGGCCAGAGCTGTATTCTTCCCGCGTTCTGGCAGAGAATACTGTTCCCGCAGCGGCTTGGATGTATCTCGATGACGTCTTCGTTCCCTACCAGCTGTCTAAAGAGACCGCGGATACGATTCGGGGCCTCAAGCCGCTCATCACCAACGATTACCATCACGACGGTTTGCGCACGGGCGGGCCGCAGATGATTGAGCGGCTTATTAAGGCCGTTCGGAGCTGAGCCCCATTGGAGCCTTACCGTACGAGCGCCCCGTACTGCTCCTCAAACCGCTCGCGGTGCTTGGCATAGTACGCCGCATTCTCGGGGACAGGTTCGAAACGTTGGCCGATTGTGGGATCCGCGCGCTCCACGTCAGGAGCAATAGTGTCCAATGCCAGCAGGGCCGTTCCATGCAAGGTTGCCCTTTTGATCACCACGGGAAGCACGGGCAGTTGTAGGCAGTCGGCGAGCATGGCTAGCCACCCCGGATGATCCTGCATGACGCGCCCGGACATGCGGATCTCTCCGGGGGTGCCACCAACTGACTTGAGCTGGTCAAATACTCTCGCGTAGGACTGGCTGACTCCCTCCATGAGGGCGCGAGCGAGGGCATCACCCTGCGTTGAGAAGGTCACCCCGGTGAATGAGGCCTGGGCACGCGAAGCCCACCCGGTGGACCGCTCCCCGGTGAGGTACGGGAGTGCGACGGGGGTGTGCGGATCGGGATTGCGAGTGAAGACCTCGTCGAGAGTGTCTCCCTCGGGAAGCCGTAATGTTTCGTCAATCCAGGTGATGGCGCGGCCGACGTCGTTCAATGCGCCACCCAAAATCGCACGATCACGCGAAATGCGGTAGGCCCACAAGCCGCTGGGAATCTTCTCCGGGATACCGTTGACGATAACGCGCATCGCGCCGGAGGTGGCGGCGCTCGCGGCCATCGCCCGTGAATCCGGTGCGCCGGCGCCGATGTTGGAGACGAGACCGTCAGAAACTACTGGGAACCACCGGGCATTTTTCAGCTCCGGCCAGCGCGCGGCTGCCTTGCCGAGATTGTCAGAGAGCGGCTGGTCGGGATCGCGGATCTTGCCCATCTGCTCAACCCTTACGCCGCAGTGTTCAAGTAGCTCCCGGTCCCACTCGCCGGTATGGCGGTTAAGCAGGCCCGTCCAGGCGGCACCCGCCGTGCCGATGGCGGTGTGCCCGAGCATCTTTAAGTAGACATATTCGCCGAGTGCCATCCAGCGATCCACCGTATTGAACAGTTCCGGCTGGCTCTCGCGCAACCAGAGGAACCGCGGTGCCAAGTAGGAGCTGTGGAAGCGAGTGCCGGTGCGTTGCTGAACGTTAGCTTCGTCGAAGGCTTCGCGTAGGGCCTCTACCTGGGATGCACAACGGCTGTCCGCATACGTGTAGCACGGGGTGATGGCCTGCCCGGAGGCGTCCACACCCACGAGGTTCGCGGAGAAGGTATCGATGGCGACGCCCGCGATGGCCCGCCCCTGAGCCGCTTTTGTGACGAAATCAATGATCTGGGCCAGCTCCACGGCGATGGCGTCGGCGTCCACCGTCGAGGTGCCGTCAGTCGCGGTGGTGAAGCTGTGGGCAAGGCGCAGTTTAGAACCGGCAATGGGCAGGCCGCGGGCATCGTAGAGTGAGCCGCGCGACGCCGTCGACCCGACGTCAAGCGCAAGCACGAACGGTGGGACTGCTCGGGAAAGGGAAGTCTTAAAAACGTCGGGCATTGCGATTCCTCTTCTGCTGGGTTCAACGTTGAACGCGACAGCCCCACTTTATCGAGTTTTCCCGGGAAGTGGGCAGGTTACGGCCGGTGCCGGGTGAGGGGCCCGACCGAGACGCCACAATGCATCTCCGGATTCCCGCTCCCGTGTGTCACGGGTACAAAAGATACAGGATTCCGGAGATAGATGTAACTTGCCTGCCCTACTTCCGGTCCAGGTCGATCCCGTCGAGGAGCCAGGTGCGGGCCTCAATGTCATCCTCAGCGCGCAACCTGGGCACGGACCCCTTCTTGGGATAGAACCCGGCCTTGCCGTCGTAGAAAGCGCGAATCTTATCCATATCGGCGGCGACATCGCCTGTCAACGTAATATTTCCAGCCCAGCCGTACGTCATATTGTTGCGGTCGATGAATCCGAGCTGCACAGGCAGCCCGGTCTCTAGCGCGATCCGGTAGAAGCCGGACTTCCAATATTGGCGCGGTGAACGGGTGCCCTTGGGAGCGATGACGAGGGTGAAGGTGTCCTGTGTTTGCGCCGCATGCACAAGCGAGCCAACCATGCCGGTGTTCTTACGTCGATTGGTGGAGATGCCGCCGACAGCGCGCACGATGTGCCCCACCACCGGGATACGGGTGAGGTTGTCCTTCACCAGGAACTTGACGGGGCGCCCAATCTTCCAGAATGCCATGACCATGAGCCAGCCGTCCCAGTTGGAGGTGTGTGGGGCACCAATAGCCACGACCCTGGGCGGGATCTCCTCGTGGACGAAGGTCCACTTGGAGAATTTCATGTAGATCGAAGCGATCGCCTGGGTGATTTTCATGGTGGCCTTTCGTGCGTGAAGGGGTCGCAACTACGTGAAGAGATTCGAGTGTGCTGGAGCAGACGCTACAGCAAGACGACGCTACAGCAAGAAGGAGAACGCCGGGGAGTTGGGTTCCAGCTTCTCAATAGCAAGAGGAGAGGCATCCATACGCTCCAGCAACCCGGACAGGTCACCCGGCTCGTGGATTTCAATACCTACAAGGGCCGGACCCGTCTCGCGGTTGTTCTTCTTGGTGTACTCGAAGAGGATGATGTCGTCTTCTTCGCCCAACACCTCGTCGAGGAAATGGCGCAGCGCGCCAGGCTCCTGGGGGAAGGTAACGAGGAAGTAATGGCGTAGACCTTCGTATACCAACGAGCGCTCGACGATATCGTCGTAGCGAGAGACGTCATTGTTGCCACCCGAGATGATGCAGGCAATGGGTCCTTCCGGCAGGTCAGGGAGGAAACGCGCCACGGCCGCGCTCGCGAGCGCGCCGGACGGCTCTGCGATGATTCCTTCGACCTGGTAGAGGTCGAGCATTTCGGTGCAAATAGCACCCTCAGGAACGACGACAACCTCATCCACCAGATCGCGTGCGATCTCGTAAGTAATATCTCCGGCCCGCGCCACGGCGGTGCCGTCTGCGAAGCCATCGATCTTTGGAAGCGTGACGGGCCCGCCCGCATCGAGCGCCGCCTTCATGGACGCCGCACCCTCCGGTTCCACTCCGATAATGCGCACATCCGGATGGAATTCCCGCAGCCAGATAGCAGTGCCGGCTAGCAGTCCGCCGCCTCCCACGGGTACAACGACGGTCTGTGGTTTCTCGCTCGCCTGGTCAAAGATCTCCTTGACGACAGTGCCCTGCCCCGCGATCGTGCGTGGATCATCGAATGGGTGCACGTAGGTGGCGCCGGACTCCGCGGCAAATCTCTGAGCGGCTACCGAGGCTTCGTCAAACGTGGCTCCGCCGATGATCTGCTCGATCCAAGGTCCGCCGATGTCGCGGATACGGGCGCGCTTCTGTCGCGGCGTCGTCGACGGAAGAAAAACCTTGCCGTGAATCTTCAGCTGGCGGCACGCGAACGCAACTCCCTGCGCGTGATTCCCCGCGGAGGCGCACACCACGCCGGATTCGCGTTCGGCCGGGCTGAGGCTGGAAATCATGTTGTATGCCCCGCGCACCTTGTACGAGCGGCCAACTTGCACATCCTCGCGCTTGAGGAGCACGGGCTGGTGCCGCTTGCCCGAGAGTCGTAACGACAGGTCGAGTGGGGTTCGACGTACCGTGGTTCCGAGGGTCTGAGCAGCGACGACGACGTCGACGCCGGTGGGAGTTGCGCTTGTCATGCCCTAAGTGTGCCGCGCCAAGTGCCCCAGGCTCCACATTTGTCCGCTAAATGCGACGTGTCTACCATCTGTGGCTCTAATTTTGTGGCGTGTGATTCCTTTGTGGTCTCTAGGTGGCACGTCGTGCCATATAAGGCACGGGGTGTCGCTCTCGAGACCACAGAGGAAAACAGCTGTGTGGGATCGACTGCCATAGGCGCCGATCAAAGGTTTTGGCGTGCCGCCGAGAGGCGTTGACGCGGGAATTTCGTATTCTTGGTGTATGAATGAGCACGTTGACGCGGAAGCTCTGGACTTCGAGTTCGAGCGGAAGTTCCTGGTGAAGTCCCTCCCGGATGAAGTGACGCGCCACGGCTCGCATCAAGTAATTGCTCAGGCTTATCTCTTTGCGCACGACGGATATGCGGTGCGCGTGCGGCTCAGCTTCCCGGGCCGAACGGTCGAGTTCCCGCCATTTGACGATTCGATTGATTTCTTAGGGGCGTATGAACATCGGATTCTCGCTCTGTTGCTCAAGGAAAACTGTGATCGGGTGTCCGCTTCCATTGCCGTGAAGTCGCCTCCTGTAGGTGGAGAGCGCTACGAGATGGAGGCGGAGGTGGATGTCACGGTAGCGGACCAGATTCTGCGGCGCAGTGCCAATATCATTCTGAAGAACCGTCACTCCCTTTGGTACGACGAGGACGGCTGGGAGTTTGATGTGTTCGCCGGACAGAATGAGGGGCTCATTGTGGCCGAGTGTGAGCGCCTCGCCCCGGTAGTCGATCTGAAGATTCCAGAGTTCTGTGTCACCGAAGTAACGGAGGATCTGCGATTTACAAACGACTATCTTTCGAAGGAACCGTGGCGTCAGTGGAGAGCTATGTACGAACTGGAGCTGCGCGCTCGTGGTCCGCATTTTATGGATTTACGGGGGCCTGAAGCCAGTTCTGTTGACGACGGACGTAGCGCTCCGTAGTCCTCCATTTACCGTATTTATTACCCAGATGGTCCATTGCGATAAGGATATAATGACGGGGCTTTGGTGTGCGGCCTCATGTGGGATAATTTGTGAGGTACATTTTCTTTTTTGTTAGTGGCCGAGATATCAATATAGTGGCAGTGAAATCCCCCATGGCGTTAAACGGGTTACATACTCTTTACTGTTAATGAAATATAAAGTGGGATGATGGGGAGGCCATGGCTCATTGGCCATGGCTTGTGATTGATATGACAGGGTAGGTATTAATGGGTGACCAGGTGGTTTCCGAGGGATTCGAATACCACAGTGGGGAAGCGTGTGCGAGCGGGCGGTGCCCCGCTTGTTCGGCTGCCCGTGCACTTCTTGAGGACACCTTGATCCCCGAAGCGCTCGAAATGTCCACGTCGCGCATCCTTTCGGCCGGGGAACGAGTCAAGGTTAAAAACCGTATCGCGCGTGCCCAAGGGCAACTGTCTGGGATCATTCGAATGTTTGAAGCGGATGTTCCGGTGCCCGAGATCGCAATTCAGATGCGCGCAGCTTTTCATGCTGTTCGTCGGACTGTGGTACGCCTTCTTGTTCTCGGAGTTGAAGAGCAGACGATGGCTTCGGAGGGAGACGTGCCGGATATCTTCTCCTACGGCTTCCCCCTTATCGGTGGCATGAACTCGACACGGTTTGTTGATTCGAATAAGGTTCTGGACAATCTTCGGATTGCCCAGCACTCCTTAGCGTCAGCACAGGTCCTGCTAGAGGATGATGACTCGTTCTTGAAAATGGTTGCCGTTTTGGCTGTGTCTGCCGGGCGTATTCGCGAGACGTCGGTCTCGCTGTTTCTGGAAAAGCTGATGGCGGCACGGCGTGAAAACTCCATCGCTGATTGCCGGCTGTACGAGAAGCTCATCATGTCCTATTAATGGCTTGGCTAGGCGCTGTTCTGTTGTCTAGTTGTTGCCTCGTTGTTGCCTCGGACGTGAGAACTCCTGTGGATGCGACCGGTTTCAACGCCCGTGGGTTTAGGTATTGGCAGCGAGGCAGAGGCCGTTTAGAATAATTCCAGATTTGGTTGCGGAAATTTGCTCACACTCTCACCCGCATACCAATGAAGAAATAGGCTTGCGCCCCCTAGGGTGTGCGCACAGGCAAGATGTTTCGTCCCCCAACTGAGGTGAGCGGATGGGACTTGCGGAACCCTTGCCTTTCTGCTGGGTGGTGCGAGAATGCTGCTGTCGTCTCGCACCACCCAGTTTTTGTCCCCGCATCCCTTTGTGTCCGTATTTCATTGAGATTTTTGTGTTAGGTTCTCCTGTTTACCCAACACGCTCTGGCCTTTACGTAATACAGATTTTCCCGCTAGTCCCCAACTTCTCTAGGAGAATGTATGAGCGAACAGCTCCCCCTGTCATCGATTCATCCGTTGGCTCCCGAATTTCTTTCGGCAACCGCGTTATTCTCGGCACCTATTGATCTTGCGAATGCGGTTGGTAGATTGCCGGAGCTGTGGAATCTACGCGTGGATCCCGAGTGGGAAGAGTTTGAGGAGGGCGCGTTTGGCGAGGGAAGCCCTGCCGGCCGGATTCTTCGATTCTCAGTGGACGACGTCGTTGTGATGCTGACGCCCGTGCCGCAACCTCTCCAGGTTGAACAGGGTAAGTTGCCGGATCACGTGTTCCATGTGGCCGCAACCTTCTATGCGCCGCTTGCTGCTGGCGAGAGGGCCGGTGGGCCGGTGGAGAATCTGGAGGCGAAGCTGCGCCGCCGGATGGTCCAGGCGCATGTGGTCATGACACAGGTGATGGATGCGCTTATGCGCGAGCAAGCGGCTATTGGCGTGTACCGCGGGGAACTTGGAGCGGTGCAGCCGCCGCAAATGATCGTCGAACTTGCTGACACCTTGACTCAGGGGCAGGCGCCGTTGCCCCTGTGGGTCGCCATTCGTGTCTACAGTCCTGACCTCAGCCACGGGCGCACGCTCGGTCTGCCGCTGTTTGGGCATCTTGACCTGGATGTCATGGATTCCTCGCGCACCGGCGAGGATGTGTTTAACATGCTTGCTAATATCTCCGATTACATCGTGAGTTCGGATGCCTTTCTGCTGCCCGGCCAGACGATCGGCTATCGCGATGGAGAAGAGCTGGCAATGACCCAGGAAGTCAGTCCCGCCGACCAGGCCCCGGTGCTGCGAATCCTGTACTGAGTGGTTGACGGAATTTTGTGGCGGTGAGAGCGGGTTGAGCGCCATTATTGGCACACGACCCGCTCTCACCGCCATGTAGTTCATTGTGTCTGGTTAGCGTTCAATGGTTCGTGGGGAGCCGGTCCGTGAGCAATCTCCCCCGGCGGGTCCGTGTGGCAACAGGGTAAAATCCTCCGTGGGCCGTCGAGTGATTGACGTTCTCCGCTCGTCGCACTCAATACTGCTTGGCGATGGGACGGGTCCGCGTGGTGGCAGCGCCGGACGAACTGAGAACATTTCTGTACTTAGGAAGCCGTATGTCTACTACTCCGCGCGCTCAAGAATCCGCCGCCTTTGAAGCCGGCACCTCATCAACTGCCACCTCGTCAACTGACATATCATCGGCGCCGTTGCCCGCCACCGGCACGAACTCCGGCACGAACTCCAGCACCTCGGCTGCCGGTCAGTCCGCGACTCCTGCCTCCGGACGGGGCATAGCCCCCGGAATGAGGAGGGGTCTCTACGATGTTGTGGCTGTCATGTTCGTTTCGTTCCTTCTGATCTCGAACATCGCAGCCACCAAGCTCATTGGCTTGGACCTCGGCCCCTTTCACCTGATCTTCGACGGTGGTGCCATCCTCTTCCCGCTCACCTATATCTTCGGTGACGTGCTTTCCGAAGTGTATGGCTTCAAGTCGGCCCGCCGTGTCATTGTGTTGGGCTTTATCGTGCAGCTCATTGCTTCGTTCGCTTTCTGGCTTGCGGTTTCGGCGCCTCCTGCCGCGGACTACGCCGATCAGGACGCCTTCGCCGCAGTGTTGGGTGTGGTTCCGCGTTTCGTCGCGGCGTCGATGGGTGGCTACCTTGTGGGGCAGCTGCTCAACTCCTACGTGCTCGTTAAGATCAAGCAGCGTTGGGGAGAGAAGCAGCTGTGGGCGCGCCTCATTGGTTCCACCATTGTGGGTGAGGCTGCGGACACCGCTGTATTTTGCGCGATCGCATGGGGTGGGCTGGTGGTTGCTGGCGAGATGCCGCTGGCAACGATCATTAACCTGGGCGTGGTTGGTTTCCTATATAAAGTGGGTGTGGAGGTTCTCTTCCTGCCTGCAACCTACACGGTGGTTGGCGTGGTGAAGCGTCGTGAACCGGAATATGCGCCAGCTAGCTAAAATGGCTAATCGCCCACTCGCCATCTTCCTCCCCTTCTGAACAGGAAAGACTGGATTGATCCCTATGAATGAAAGCGCTGTTAACGAGCCTAAGACCACGGGTTTCACTCTTGAAACTCGCTTGGAAGACGGTGCTCGTGGCATTATGACTGATCGCCCACTTGGTCGTACCGGCATTCTTCATACTCCGCATGGTGACATTGAGACCCCTGCCTTCATCCCTGTGGGTACGAAGGCAACGGTCAAGGCAGTCTTACCCGAGTCCGTCAAGGATCTCGGTGCGCAGGCCGTGCTCGCCAACGCCTACCATCTCTACCTGCAGCCCGGCTCGGACATTGTGGACGAGGCGGGCGGGCTTGGCGCTTTCATGAACTGGTCGGGCCCCACCTACACCGATTCCGGCGGCTTCCAGGTACTCTCTCTCGGTTCTGGTTTCAAGAAGGTGCTCTCCGAGGAGTTCTCCGGTTCTGGCCGTGCGGATGCCGAGGTGGCTCCGGCGAAGGAGCGTCTCGCCGATATTGACGATGACGGCGTCTGGTTTCGCTCGCACCTGGACGGCACAAAGCACCGTTTCACCCCCGAGGTTTCAATGCGCATCCAGCATGAGCTGGGTGCGGACATTATCTTCGCCTTCGACGAGCTCACCACGCTGCTCAACTCGCGCGGCTACCAGGAGGATGCACTGGAGCGCACCCGCTTGTGGGCCGAGCGCTGCCTTGAGGCGCACCGCCAGCTCACTGATGATCGCCCGCACCGCCCCTACCAGCAGCTTTTCGGCGTGATTCAGGGTGCGCAGTATGAGGATTTACGTCGTAAGGCCTCGCGCGACCTCGGCGCCATGGAGATCAACGGCCAGCGCTTCGATGGCTTTGGTATCGGTGGCGCGTTGGAAAAGGAGAACCTCGGGACCATCGTGGGCTGGGTCTCCGAGGAACTTCCTGAGGATCGTGCCAGGCATTTGCTTGGTATCTCCGAGCCGGATGACTTCTTCGCCGCGGTTGAAGCAGGCGCTGACACCTTCGATTGTGTCAACCCCTCACGAGTTGCTCGCAACGCCGCCATTTATTCTCCTGACGGGCGCTTTAACGTGACCCGTTCCCAGTTCAAGCGCGACTTCGGCCCGCTCGTTCCGAACTGCGAGTGCTACACCTGCACCCACTATTCGCGCGCTTACATCCACCATGCCTTCAAGGCTAAGGAAATGATCAGCTCCACGCTCGCCACCATCCACAATGAGTATTTCACTGTGAAGCTTGTGGCGGATATCCGTCAGGCGATGCGTGACGGCAGCTACTCGGAGTTTAAGAGTGAGACGTTGGGCCGTTTCTACGCTGGAAA
>JBDIAV010000022.1:0-36797 GCA_039812645.1 Actinomycetaceae bacterium | reverse complement strand
CGGGCGCAGCAGGATCGGCTCACCCGCATCCTCAATGCCCGCTACGGTCAAGAGGTGAGCGTTCATACCAAGATCGATACGTCGGTTATTGGGGGAATGCGCATCCGCGTGGGTGAGGACGTCATTGACGGTACTCTCCGCACCCGTATTAAAGGGGTTCGTCAAACGCTGGGCGTCTAGCTCCGTAACGTACTCCCGGTGGGGCAATCACGCTCCACGAAATTTGAAGATCGTCCGGACAAGGGCCGGTCAGAGCAACTGGCGAGAGCCGCTGAACGAAGGAATGAGGAATGGCTGAACTGACGATCCAGCCGGATGAGATCCGGGCTGCGCTTGACAGCTTCGTGAGCTCCTACGAGCCTGCCCAGTCCGTAAGCGAAGAAGTCGGTCACGTGACCTTGACCGCGGACGGAATTGCCAGGGTCGAGGGTCTCGCGGGCACGATGGCCAACGAACTGCTGCGATTTGAGGACGGCACGCTCGGCCTCGCCATGAACTTGGAAGAGCGCGAGATCGGTGTTGTGGTTCTCGGTGACTTCTCCTCGATTGAAGAGGGTCAGGAAGTTCGCCGCACTGGTGAGGTTCTCTCCGTACCGGTTGGTGACGGATACCTTGGCCGCACCGTAGACCCGCTGGGTAACCCCATTGACGGTCTGGGCCAGATCGATGGACTTGAGGGCCGTCGCGCTTTGGAGCTGCAGGCTCCCGGCGTGATGATGCGCAAGTCCGTTCACGAGCCGCTGCAGACGGGCATCAAGGCCATTGACGCCATGATTCCGATTGGCCGCGGCCAGCGTCAGCTCATCATTGGCGACCGCCAGACGGGTAAGACCGCCCTCGCTATCGATGCTGTTCTTAACCAGAAGAGCAATTGGGAATCTGGCGACCCAAACAAGCAGGTGCGCTGCATTTATGTAGCGATCGGCCAGAAGGGTTCCACCATCGCGTCGGTGCGATCCACGCTAGAGCGTCACGGTGCGATGGAGTACACAACCATCGTTGCGTCCCCGGCCTCGGATCCCGCAGGCTACAAGTACCTTGCTCCGTACACCGGTTCCGCTATCGGCCAGCACTGGATGTACAACGGCAAGCACGTTCTGATCATCTTTGACGATCTGTCCAAGCAGGCTGAGGCCTACCGTGCAGTATCGCTACTGCTGCGTCGTCCGCCGGGCCGTGAGGCCTACCCCGGCGATGTCTTCTACTTGCATTCTCGCCTGCTGGAGCGTTGCGCCAAGCTTTCTGATGAGCTCGGCGGTGGCTCGATGACGGGCCTACCGCTCATCGAAACGAAGGCGAATGACGTCTCGGCCTACATTCCCACCAACGTTATTTCGATTACGGACGGCCAGATCTTCCTGCAGTCGGATCTCTTCAACTCCAACCAACGCCCAGCTGTGGACGTGGGTATCTCGGTGTCTCGTGTGGGCGGCGACGCCCAGATCAAGGCCATGAAGAAGGTGGCCGGCACACTGAAGATCACTTTGGCTCAGTACCGTGCCCAGGCGGCGTTCGCTATGTTCGCCTCCGATCTCGACGCCACCACCCGTCAGCAGCTCACCCGTGGTGAGCGCCTCATGGAGCTGCTCAAGCAGCCGCAGTACACGCCCTTCTCTGCTGAAGAGCAGGTTGTGTCCGTGTGGGCAGGAACCGCTGGGTTCCTCGATGAAATTCCGGTTGCTTTGGTGCACTCCTTCGAAGCGGGCCTTCTCGATTATGTCAAGCACAACTCCAAGGTTATAAGGACTTTGGAAACGACCGGAGTGCTCGATGGTGATACCGAAGCAGCGCTACGTAAGGCTGTCGAGGAATTCCACCATAGCTTCCTGTTGTCGGAAGGTTTGATTGCCGAAACAGAAGGCGATGTTGAAGCTGAGCGTGCTCACGAAACGATCGTCCACGGTAAGCGGGGCTGACAGTGGCTGGCGCACAGAGAGTCTTCAAAGAGAAGATTAGGGCTACCGCGACGCTGGAGAAGGTCTTCCGCGCTATGGAGCTCATCGCGGCCTCTCGCATCGGAAAGGCGCGAGAGGTTGCCCAGGAGATGGATCCTTACACGCGCCTCCTGACCCAGGCGATTGCGACGGTGGCGGCCCGTATTACAGGGCATACCCATGCATTGCTTCAGGAGCGTGAGGATACTAATCGTGTGGCCGTTCTCGTTGTGACCTCGGATCGTGGCATGGCCGGGGCTTACTCGGCCTCCGTGCTGCGTGAGACGGATCGCTTCTTGGAGGATCTACGCGACCAGGGCCGTGAACCGGTGCTTTTCGTTGCTGGTCGCCGTGGTGAGCAGTACTACCGCTTCCGTGGCGTTGAGGTAGAGCAGACATGGACGGGCGAATCTGATCGCCCGAGCCCGGAAATGGGCCGCGACATCGCGGAGACAGTTCTTAAGGGCTTCCTCAGCCCGGCTGATGAGGGCGGATTTGCTGAACTCCACGTGGTGTTCACCCGTTTTGAATCAATGGTGCGGCAAGTGGTGCAGGTGCGCCACATGCTTCCCATGGAAATTGTGGACACTGACGAGCCGATCGCTGATCACACTGGTGAGCCCGACGAGTTAGGTGAGTATCCGATCGGAACGCGACCTGTCTACGAGTTCGAGCCCGATCCCCACGAAATCTTCGATGAACTTCTGCCGCTCTACGTGCGTCAGCGCATTTCTAATGTGCTGGCGATGTCCGCGGCTTCTGAGCTCGCTGCGCGTCAACAGGCCATGCATTCGGCCACGGAAAACGCCCAGCAACTTATTCAGGATTACACCCGTAAGGCGAACAACGCTCGTCAGGCGGAGATCACGACCGAAATTACGGAGATTGTCTCCGGCGCTGACGCCCTCAAGCAGGACGCCTAGGCTGCAATACTCAAGGAAGAAAAGATCATGACTGCCACTCTTGACACGAAGGTCCCCACCAAGCAGGGACGCATCGTTCAGGTTATCGGCGCCATCGTGGACGTGGAGTTTCCGTCTGATGCGCTCCCGGAGATCAACAACGCGCTGACCACCCGCATTGACATGTCGGGTCAGGGCGAAGGCGAGGGTGCCTTTGAGATGACCCTCGAAGTTGCTCAGCATCTGGGCGATAACGTTGTTCGCTGTATCGCGATGAAGCCCACGGACGGCCTGGTGCGTGGCGCCGTCGTCACGGATTCCGGTAGCCCCATCACCGTGCCCGTTGGTGACGTCACTAAGGGCCACGTTTTTAACGTTCTTGGTCAGTGCCTCAACCTCAAGGAGGGTGAGCGCCTTGAGGTCAAGGAGCGCTGGCCCATCCATCGCAAGGCTCCCGCCTTCGACGAGCTCGAGCCCGAGACCCGCATGTTCCAAACCGGCATCAAGGTGATTGACCTTCTCACCCCGTACGTTCAGGGTGGCAAGATCGGCCTGTTCGGCGGCGCTGGCGTGGGCAAGACGGTGCTCATCCAGGAAATGATCCAGCGTGTGGCGCAGGATCACGACGGTGTGTCCGTGTTCGCCGGTGTGGGAGAGCGCACCCGCGAGGGCAACGATCTTATCCGCGAGATGGAAGAGGCTGAGGTTCTCGACAAAACGGCGCTTGTCTTCGGTCAGATGGACGAGCCGCCGGGCGTGCGTTTGCGCGTGGCTCTGTCCGGTCTGACGATGGCGGAGTACTTCCGTGACGTTCAGAACCAGGACGTGCTGCTCTTTATCGACAACATCTTCCGCTTCACCCAGGCAGGTTCCGAGGTGTCCACGCTGCTCGGCCGTATGCCTTCGGCCGTGGGGTACCAGCCCACCCTGGCTGACGAGATGGGCGCTCTCCAGGAGCGTATTACCTCAACCCGTGGCCATTCGATTACCTCGCTGCAGGCTATTTACGTGCCCGCTGACGATTACACCGATCCGGCCCCGGCCACCACCTTTGCGCATCTGGACGCCACCACCGAGCTTTCCCGTGAGATCGCCTCGCGTGGTCTGTACCCGGCTGTGGATCCGTTGTCCTCCACCTCCCGTATTCTTGATCCTCAGATCGTGGGTCAGAAGCATTACGACGTTGCGACTCGCGTCAAGGCGATCCTCCAGAAGAACAAGGAGCTGCAGGACATCATCTCGATCCTTGGTGTGGATGAGCTGTCCGAAGAGGACAAGATTACTGTGGCGCGTGCTCGCCGTATCCAGCAGTACCTCTCGCAGAACACTTACACGGCGCTGAAGTTCACCGGCGTGGAAGGGTCCACCGTGCCGGTTGACGAGACCGTTGAAGCCTTCCATCGCATTTGCGAGGGCGAATACGATCACATCCCCGAGCAGGCCTTCTTCAATATTGGAGGCATTGAGGATCTGGAGCGCTCGTGGGCCAAGATTCAGGCGGAGCAGCGCTGATGCTTGTTGAGATCGTGGAGCCGCACGGCATTGTCTGGCAGGGGGAGGCCACCGGGGTTACTCTGCCCGCCCATAATGGCGAGATGGGCATCCTGCCCGGCCATACGCCGCTTATGGCACTGCTGCGTCCTGGACACCTCGTTATCTCGCGCGAAGGGCGTGACGATGTCCAGTACGAGATCACCAAGGGCTTCGTGACGGTGGATGAGGATCACATCTATGTGGTCGTGGATTCTGCGAGCGCCGGCGTCGCTACGCCCGCAGGCACGCGATAGCTGAGATAAGAGAAGGTGGCGGCCCATGAATGCTGATGTACTGATTCGTTTAGCACTCATCGTGGCCGCCATCGCGCTTTTTAGTGGTGTGGCCTTAGCGGGGAGATATCTCATTCTCGTCCGGATACCCGGGGCCCTGCCCTGCGCGATGCGCAAGCCGGATCGCCAGTGGCACACCGGAATTTTGGTTCTTGGTTTAAACGATCTTCGATGGTACCGCACGGGCTCGCTTCGTTTGGGGCCGCGCCGTGTGATCGCTCGCCGAGGCTTTGAAATCGTCTCTCACCGTCCGTCCGAACAGAACCAGGACACAACGATTATCACGGTGAAGGATGGCGACCAACCGCTTGTTATCGCTATGAATCCCGGAGGATTCGCGGGCCTTGTCTCGTGGATTGATTCGGCTCCTCCGGGCGTGGAGTACGTCGGCTATTAGTGAGATCCACGAAATGGGCTGAGACACCGGCGTCGGGTAGGCTGTGGTTCCGTGCGTACCGTCTTTGCTGAATGCTCTGTTGAATACTCGGGCCGTCTTGACGCCCATCTTGAACTAGCGACCAGGCTTCTTATGGTCAAGTCGGATGGATCTGTCCTCATCCATTCTGATGGTGGCTCCTATAAGCCGCTCAATTGGATGAGCCCGCCGTGCACCTTGCGTGTGCGTGAACCGAACGAAGAAGAGTCCGAAGCTGGTGTCACCGAAGTGTGGGAGGTCTCCCATACCAAGCTTGATGACATGCTTGTGATCCGCCTCTTTACGATTGTCGGGGATTACAGTCATGAGCTAGGCCAAGAGCCTGGCCTCGTGAAGGATGGCGTCGAAGCTCATCTGCAGGCACTCCTTGCGGAGCAGGTGAATCGGCTTGGCGATGGCATGAGTTTGGTCCGTCGCGAATACCCGACACCCATTGGACCTGTTGACCTATTAACCCGGGACAAAGAGGGCGGTTACATCGCTGTCGAGGTGAAACGCCGCGGAGAGATCGACGGCGTCGAGCAACTTACGCGCTATTTGGACCTGCTCGGACGCGATCCTTTGCTACAGCCTTTACGTGGGGTCTTCGCCGCTCAAATTATCAAGCCACAGGCTCGTGTACTTGCCGAAGATCGCGGCATTGAATGCGTTATCCTCGATTATGACGAGATGCGTGGCCTGGATCACCCTGAGGATAGGCTCTTCTAGCCCCTCCACTGCCAGCCGCGCCAGGAACCGAGGAGTGTCCAATGGAGACGGTGCGCGGGCAAGCGGTAGTTGCGGGACGGCTGGAGGACGACGTCGTCGTCGCCTGGGAAGGCGACCGGATCAGCTACGTGGGTCCGGCGCGTCCCGGAGATCCTGAGGCGCGAGAAGAAGGCTATATCCTGCCTGGTCTTGTTGATCTCCATAGTCATGGTGGCGGTGGCGCATCGTTCCCCGATGCCACCTCGATCGACGACGTCAAGCGTGCCGCGAGGGAACATCTGCGGGGTGGAACCACGGTTCTCTGCGCCACCATGAGCACGATGGAGCTCTCCCGTATGGAGTTCGCCCTGGGATTGCTTGCGCAGGCTTGCGAGGAGGATCTCATTGAGGCGGTGGAGATTGAAGGGCCGTTCTTGTCACGTGACCGCTGCGGTGCACAGAATGCCACATATCTGCTCCCGCCCAACGTGGAGACGGCCGATCTTCTCCTCGATGCTGCGTGTGGGCGGGCGTGGGCGATGGCTGTCGCCCCGGAATTGACCGGAGCCGAGGAACTCGTCGCGCATCTAGCGTCTCGCGGTGTGGTGCCGACCTGGGCGCATACGAACGCGGATAGTGCCACGGCGCGCCGGGTGAACACCATGGCAGTGGAGGAATTACGGAGGCACGGCAAGGCGGTCAGCGAGAGGCCGGTGGCCACGCACCTCTTTAACGCGATGCGCGAGATGACACACCGTTCGCCCGGGGCCGCGGTCGCTTACCTGGCGGCGGCGCGAAAAGGAGAGGCGGTCGTCCAGCTCATTGCCGATGGTGTGCATCTCTCGGACGATATGGTGCACGATGTTGTCGACATCCTGGATACCGAGTCGATTGCCCTTATTACGGATTCGATGGCAGCCGCCGGTATGCCCGACGGCACCTACGAGTTGGGCGGGTTGCTGGTACACGTTACCAATGGCGTGGCGCGGCTTCGCGGAGGCAATCTCGCGGGCGGAACCTCTCGCCTACTCGATGTGGTCCGCAACTGTGTCAAGGCCGGGGTATCACTTGCCGACGCCGTGACGATGGCTTCACAGACGCCCGCCCGAGTATTGGGGCGTGACGACGTCGGCGTGCTCCAAGAAGGCCGCCGAGCCGACGTTTTGTTGGTGGATAAGGCGTTACAGGTGGAGAGAGTATACAGGCGCGGCGTCCTCGTGTGAGGGGCTTAGCACCGCTAGTTCCCAGAGGACGCGATATCCTACATTGGTGCGCCGATCGAATAAATACTCTCGTCCTGTCCGCCCGCTTAATGTCCGGGCGGCGATGGGTGGTATGCATTACGAAGAAGGATCGGATGGCGCCCAGTACAAGGTGCAGCACATTGTGTCCGGGCAGAAGGAATACCTCTGCCCGGGATGTAACGGCATTATTCTCGTTGGCGAATCGCATGAGGTGGCCTGGACCGAGGACACCATCTGGGGTGCGCAGTATGGTCAGGATTCTCGCAGGCACTGGCACACGAGTTGCTGGAGGCATCGCGGGCGGCGATAGTCCCTTATACGGCGGAGGGTGATCAGTTCATACTGATCACCCTCCGTGCTTTCCGGGACAGGTAACGGTTCTTCAGACAGGTAGCCCATAGCGCACCCTTCGTCGGGGTCGACTATCCGGGGAAGGGTTACCTCT
Organism: Actinomycetaceae bacterium; assembly: GCA_039812645.1. Lineage (GTDB taxonomy): Bacteria > Actinomycetota > Actinomycetes > Actinomycetales > Actinomycetaceae > Ancrocorticia. The sequence goes on along the minus strand of JBDIAV010000022.1, from coordinate 29,323 downwards.
TCGGCGGCTACTCGTTCAGTGAATGGTGTTACTCGGCGCTGGTGGCGTCGTCGTTCTGGCTCTCCGTCTCCTGCTCATTTGCTGGGGCCGAGTCAGCCTCGGCGGCGCCGTCGCTCGACGCGGCTCCAACGATGGAACCGAGGGCGAGTCCTACCTCGGAGTTGGAGAGGAGGGAACGCATATCTTCGACGTAGGAAGAGAGAGCGTTGCGCTGATATTCGAGCTCGGCCAGATGGGCTTCAGCCGCCATGGTGCGTGCTTCGGTGTCGTTTTGTGCATCGGTGCGCATACGTCGGGCATCCTCGCGGGCCAGGGCGAGAATCCTCTCGGCTTCTTCCCGAGAGGAGTTGAGCAGCTCTGACGATTCCTCTTGTGAGGTTGCGGTGAGGCTCTCGGCGCGCTCGATAGCTTCGGCGAGCCGTTCTTCGGCAGCGGCTGTCTGGGCTTCCGCGTCCGCCACCATTTTCTGGGTGTATTCACGCGCTTGGGCTTCGGCTTGGGCCAGTGCCTCGGCGGAATCACGACGCTTATCGGCGATCTCGCGACCTGCCTCGGCGCGTAACGCCGCTACCTGCTCGTCAGCTTCCGTCTGGATGCGCATGATCTCACGCTGGGTCTCAGCCTTCAAGCGTGCGACTTCCTCTTCTGTTTCAGTACGCAGAGTAGCGAGTTCGGCTTCTTCCTTCATGCGAAGCTCCTCAAGTTCGTGCGCCACCTGGGAACGCAGGGTGGTGGCTTCGGTGGTGGCACTCATACGGATGCGCTCTGCTTCGCGCGATGCCGCTGCAATAGTCTGGTCCGCAGAGATTTGCGCATTCTGGGTGAGGGCTGCAACTTCGGCCTCGGTTGACGTACGGAGCTTCTCGGCGACGGCGTAAGCGTTAGCAAGGGTATCCTGTGCCTCGGTCTCTGCGGAGCGGGTCAGCTCTTCGGCGCTCTTGTTGGCTCGGGCAACAATGGCTCGTGCATCAGCATTTGCGCGGGACATCACTTCTAGAGCCTGCTGCTCGGTGGAACGAAGGAGACGTTCGACTCTCGAGCCCAATCCGGCATACGAGGGGCGGTCATGCTCGCGTAGCCTTTCTTGTGCCTCGGCAAGTTCACCGGAGAGTCGCAGGATCCGCGCGTCGAGTCCAGCAACCTGGGAACGGGTCTCGGAAAGGGCGGTTTCCAGAGAGTAAACCTGCTGGTCAACCTGGGCGCGGTCGTAGCCGCGCCGGACGATAGAGAATTGGGGATTGTCCTCAGTCATGATGAACCTTTCGCGAGGGGTGAAGGCGTGAGTCTTTACGGATTTAGCTCTAATTCTCCAGAATAGTGAGATGGAGATATAGTCCATCACTACCGTGACGGAGCTAACCGCGAAAATACAGGGCGACGCGGTATCGTTATGAAAACGTTACCTTGTAATTTTGGTGACCTTGCCCCGCGGGGTGTGTCAGATGTGGTCGCATGCCGACCATAACGAGCCGGCTACGAATAGCCGACGAGAGGGAAAACATGCGAAGGATTGCCAGTGCTGCTCTGGCCACACTTGGCCTTATTGCGGCGCTAGTCGGTGCTGGACTCATGACGATCTGGGCTCCCGGGTCACTGGTGTCAGCGTCCGCCTCCGCGCCCGAGGCCGCGTTCATTAAGACGGAACCGGGTGTTATTGATTTGGTAGGTTCCGACGTGACGATCACTGTCGCCTCCGAGAAGGATGCTGACGTGACACTCGTCTTTGGTTTGGCCGACGACGTCGACGCGTGGACAGAGGGTCTGCCCGTTGCGACTGTCACCGGTTTGAAGAGCTGGGAGTCACTCGACGTTGCCACGGAAAGCGACGCCCCCGGGGACGAGGCCTCGCCATCGGCGTCTGCCTCGTCCAGTGCGTCCCCGTCTGGGACTGCTTCGGCAAGCCCTTCACAGAGTGCTTCTCCGTCGGTTTCGGCAAGTGCCTCCGCTTCTGCAAGTGCCTCCGCGTCGCCGTCAGCAAGTGCATCAGGTTCTGCTTCGCCCTCGGCTAGCGCGTCTGCCTCGTCCAGTGCATCGGCTTCTGCCTCTGCTTCGGCAAGCGCTTCACCGTCAGCTTCCGCTAATGCTGACGAGGTAGCGGCGGTTGATCCTCATATCGCCACGCTGGTGGACTCGGATATGTGGATTCAGACCGAGCAGGAAAAGGGAAAGATTTCGGTTACCTACCGTGTCGCAGATAAGGGGGCGATCTCATTGATCGCTGCTAGTTCGGACGGCAAGGCCCCGACACTCACTCTTGAATGGGATCGTCCGGTCGAAAATACCTACGCTATGCCCTTGATCGTGGCGGGTGTGCTTGTTCTGCTCATCGGCATCCTCCTCTTCATTTTCGACCTTCAGGCGCGCCGCCGCGAGTCACGGCGTAAGGATGCTCGTGATCGACGTATTGATCGCCGCGCTACCCGCGCCGCAGCTGATACCACGGTATTGTCCAAGATTTCAGTCCCGGAGGTTGACGAACCGGCAGGCAGTGCCGGGACGGAAGCGAACAATAGCGGGACGGGTGACGCCGTCGTCGCTGATGAGGTGACCTCTTCCGAAAACGGCACACTAGGAGACGCAGCTGACTCCGCTCACGACGAGCGCGAAAAGAAGCCCGGAGATACAACTGAAGGTAACGCCGACGACGAGGAGAACACCCATGCGTAAATATGGCGCACTCGCCCTGACACTGGGTGCCGCTCTGGCGCTGTCGGCTTGTGGGACGGCCGAGGAACTCCCCAAGCCCGTGGCAGCCACGCTTGAAGCGCGCCCGGCAATTTCTACGGAGCGTCTCGGTTCGGTCCAGGAAGTTATTTTCGATTCTGTCCAGAACGCGGACGCAAAGCTTGACGCAAAGATGTTGGAGGAGCGAACCACCGGTCCGTTTACTCAGATGCGCGGCGCCGAGTACAAACTCAAAAAGATCCTCGCGGATAGCTTTGGACTGGAACGACTCTCCACTGTGGCGCAGCAAACCGCCGTTTCTCCGGCTGATAGTTATCCGCACACGGCGCTGTCCATCATGGAGGCACCCCAGGGCTCGAATCTGCAGACCATTGACGTCTTCCAGCAGGCGACGGCTAGGGACAACTGGATGCTGTGGGGCGTGATGGATATTCTGCCTGGCGCTACGGTTCCAGCTTTGACCGTCAAGGACGAGGGGGCGTCTCTTCTTGATTCCACCTCTGCCGATGGCTTAGTTGCCAGCCCCGAGGATGTTCTTGCCGCTTACAGTTCGCTTAACGATAAGGACGATGCTCAGGGATTAACCTTTGCCGAGGATCGCCTGCGTCAGACACTCTCAGCGGGTAAAGAATCGAACAAGACTGCCGTCGAAGGTGCTGGTGAAGCGACGATGTCCTTCAAGTCAGCTTCCGAACCGACCATTTCTTTTGGTACTGAAGATGGTGGCGCCCTAGTCGTAGGCCAGATGAACCTCAACACCCAGATTAAGGTGACCACCGAGGGTGCAAAGATCAAGCTCCAGTCGACGATCGGAACGCTTGGCAGTGGCAAAGCTGGCGGCGAAATTGAGGTGAGTGGAACCATGGTCGCGGATTACACTGTTTTGGTGGCTTTCCATGTGCCGGCTGCTGATTCCAAGGACAAGACGATCCAGGTTGTTGGAGCCAGCGATCCGGTACTCCTTAGTGTGTCGAACGGATAATAAATGTCTCAGCCTCTGGCTAGTTCAATGTATGGCGCCGTAGATCTGTCCGGTCTTGCGGGTTCCGTAGGAGGGGCAAGCGCTCCTGGCGTGAGCGCTGCATCCGGGGCCATCCCCGGGCCATTTGTTCTCGACGTGACGCCTGATAACCTTCGGAGCGTGCTGGAGACCTCGGCGAGTGTGCCGGTTATTTTGGTCTTTTTTGCAGAGAGCGTTGAACAATCGCTGTCGTTGGTTAACCAGCTAGAAGGGTTGGCAAACGAGGCACAGGGGCATTTCCAACTGGGTGAAGTGGATGCTGTTGCTTACCCGGAGGTCGCTCAAGCCTTCGGCGTGGGTGGTATTCCCGCCGCGGTTGCGGTGATGCAGGGCCAGCCTATTCCTTTGTTCCAGGGGATTCCCCAGGAGGGCGAACTCGCTCCGCTGTGTAACCGCGTGATGGAAGCAGCGCAGCAGAATGGGTTGTCCGGTGTTCTTGATGGGGACGAGGGTGGCGAGCCGCCAGCCTCGCCGCGTCCGCCTCACCAGGCCGCCGGGCTCGACGCCCTAGACGCAGGAGATATCGAGACGGCGCACGCGGAGTTCGTCCAAGCTATAAAGGATAACCCGGGTGATACCGAGTCCAAAGTGTTGCTGGCTCAGGTTGAGCTTCTCCAGCGTGTGCAGGAGATTGATGACCCTATTGCCGTACTTCAGGAGGCGTCTGAAGCCAAACTGGGGGATATTGAGGCGCATCTCGCGGCCGCAGATATCGAGTGTTACAGCCGACGGCCCGAGGCGGCTTTTGCGCGTTTGCTTGACGTCATTCGTGTGACATCCGGCAAGGAGCGGGACATTGTTCGTGAGAGGTTGCTAGAGCTGTTTGAGATCGTGGGGAAGGACAGTCCTGCGGTCTCCCAAGCGCGGCGTGAACTTGCTTCAGCGCTGTTTTAAAGGAATATGTTGAGAAAGGGAGCGGCTTCGTGGATACGCGAAGCCGCTCCTTTCTGTTACGCCGAGTGGAATGTTGGATTTCGGTGGGGCGGCGGGCGCAATACGTCACACTTGAGAGGTGAGGCACTGCATCCACTCCTATATGTGTACGATCGTTCGCATGAAAGACTATTTTGCTGGAGACACCCGTACGAACCGCGAACGGATGCTCGCGGGCGACCTGTACATTGCCGACGATCCCGACAGCTCACGGATTGCGCGCCGTGCCTTCAAGCTAACTGATGAGTATTACCGTCGTGAGGTCGACGGCGACCCGCAGGCTCGCGAGAGCCTAGAAGCACTTGTGGGGACCCTGGGTGAGGACGCTTACGTGAAGCCGCCGCTGTTTGTTGATTACGGCGAAAATATCCACATTGGAGCACGTACCTTTGTTAACTACAATCTCACCGCTCTTGATGTGGCAGAGATTCGCATTGGTGAGGATTGCCAGATCGGTCCCAACGTGCAACTGCTAACCCCGACGCATCCGGTTGATCCTGAACCGAGGCGTGACAAGCTGGAAGCTGCCCAGCCGATTACCATCGGTAACAATGTGTGGTTTGGCGGCGGGGCTATCGTCTGCCCGGGGGTGACGATTGGGGACAATTCGGTCATCGGAGCTGGAGCGGTCGTGACGAAGGACATTCCCGCGAACTGCGTAGCTGTAGGAAATCCCGCGCGGGTAATCCGCGAGATCTGACAGAAGCGCGATGGGTAAAACATGTGGCCCCGTCTGAATGACGGGGCCACATGTTTTACCTCATAACGGAGCTATGCCTTCTTTGGAGGCTATCGCTTAGCTCAGAGACTCACTCTCCAGAATCGGCAGATGCGCTGGAAGCGGACGAGGCAGCTTTGGGAGCGGCCTTCGTCGCGGCCTTTGCAGGCGCCTTCTTCGCTGGCGCCTTGCGGGCCGGAGCCTTCTTAGCGGGCGCCGCCGCCTTGTCGGATGCCGCCGCCTTCGTTGCGGCTGCCTTCGTAGTGGTGGAAGCGGCCTTCTTGGCGGGTGCCCTACGAGCAGGCGCCTTCTTTGCAGGAGCCGCCTTATCAGCCGCTGCTGCCGTGTCTGAAGCAGATGCTGCCTTTGCCGGAGCCTTCTTGGCGGGTGCCTTACGGGCAGGCGCCTTGCGGGCCGGAGCCTTCTTGGCAGGAGCAGCCTTAGCGGGAGCCTCGGCCTCGACTACCTCAGCATCCTCAACGTCTTCCTCGTCTGCGGCCACGGGTGCCAAGAAGAGAACGCCGAATGGCGGGAGCTGCAGCTCGGACGAGAAGGGGCGTCCGTTCCACGGCACGCGTTGCGTTGTGATGTCTCCGAAGTTACCCACGCCGGAGCCTCCATAGGCGAGATCGTCAGTGTTGAGGATCTCCTGCCAGGTGCCGCCCTTGGGCAGGCCCACGCGGTAGTCGGAATGCGGAACGCCAGCGAAGTTGCAGATAACCGCTACGACGTTCTTTCCATCCGCGCTCTTGCGCAGGTAGGAAATAACGTTGTGGTCGCCGTCTGAAGCATCAATCCATTCGAAGCCGCCGCCGCTGAAGTCATCTGACCAGAAAGCGGGGTTGGCTACATATACGTCGTTGAGTGCCTTGACGAGGCTGAGAACTCCGTCGTGTGCGGGATCGTCTGTGAGCCACCAATCGAGACCGCGCGACTCGTTCCACTCTTGGATCTGGGCAAATTCCTGACCCATGAACAGCAACTGCTTGCCGGGGTGTGACCACTGGTAGGCAAGAAGTTCGCGCACGCCAGCCATCTTCTGCCAGTCGTCACCGGGCATCTTCGAGTAGAGCGAGCCCTTGCCGTGCACCACTTCGTCGTGTGAGAGCGGTAGCAGGAACTGCTCGGAGAAGGCATACACCATGGAGAAGGTGATCTCGCCGTGGTGCCACTTGCGGTTGATGGGTGCTTCTTCAAGGTAACGCAGGGTGTCGTTCATCCAGCCCATGTTCCACTTGAGACCGAAGCCGAGGCCGCCATTCTCCGTCAGGCCGGTGACGCCCGGCCATGAGGTGGATTCCTCGGCGATCATCATGATGCCGGGGGCCGCACGGTAGGCGGTGGCGTTGGCTTCCTGGAGGAAGGAGATGGCTTCGAGATTCTCGCGGCCACCGTACACGTTCGGCTGCCACTGGCCCTCGTCACGCGAGTAATCGAGGTAGAGCATCGAGGCTACTGCGTCGACACGAATGCCGTCCATGTGGAACTCGTTGAGCCAGTAGAGGGCATTAGCAACAAGGAAGTTGCGCACCTCGCGACGGCCGAAGTTAAAGATGAGCGTGCCCCAATCGGGATGCTCTCCGCGCAGTGGGTTCGGATCCTCGTACAGCGGGGTGCCGTCAAAGCGTGCCAGTGCCCATTCGTCCTTGGGGAAGTGTGCGGGAACCCAATCCATGATGACGCCGATTCCGGCCTTGTGTAGCTCGGAGATCAGGTACTTGAGATCGTCCGGGCTGCCAAAGCGGGACGTGGGTGCGTAGTAGCCGGTCACCTGGTAGCCCCATGACGGGGTGAACGGATGCTCGGCCAACGGCATGAATTCAACGTGGGTGAATCCCGCGTACTTCATGTGGCCAATGAGCTGCTTGGCCATCGTGCGGTAATTGAGGCCGGGGCGCCAGGAACCCAGGTGCATCTCGTAGATGGATACCGGGCCCGCATGTGGGTCGCGTTCAGCGCGGGCGGTCATCCAGTCGTCGTCGTCCCACTCGAAGTGCGCGTCAGTGACGATCGATGCGGTCGACGGCGGCTCCTCCGTGCGGCGGGCCATCGGATCGGCCTTCTGGTGCCACGAGAGGTCGGTGTACTGAATCTCGTACTTGTAACGAGCGCCCTCGGTGGCGCCGGGAACAAAAAGCTCCCAGATGCCGGAAGAGCCCAGGGTTCGCATGGCTGACAGAGAGCCGTCCCAGCCGTTGAAGTCACCCACAACGCGGACAGACTTAGCGTTAGGTGCCCACACGGCGAAGCTTGTGCCAGTGACATCGCCTAGGGGGCTCGGGTAGGTGCGAATATGGGAGCCAAGAACTTCCCAGAGGCGCTCATGGCGGCCTTCACCAAACAGGTAGACGTCTACCTCGCCCAGGGTGGGCAGGAAGCGGTAGGGGTCGTCGCCGCGATGCTCAACGCCTCCGTATAGGGCAACCACACGGTAATCGGGAACATCCGTACCGGGCAGGACCGCACGCCAGATGCCATTGAATTCGTGGACGGCTTCCGTTCGGCCGTCCGCAGTCTCAATAAACACGGCGTCTGCGAGACGCCTCATGGTGCGGATTGTGATGGTCTCCTCGCCCTCGTGGGGGCCAAGGATGTCATGGGGAGCGTGATACCAACCGTTTGAGACGGCATTAAGGACGTCTTCATTGACGGGTACAAAGTCCAGTGCGTTCATGCCCATACTCTTCCATATCGACGATGTGTCAGGTGTCACTTTTGAAGATTCAGTCTGAGGCTGATCCCATGAGCTGGGAAATTCCAGCCAGGGGGATGGGCAACCACGCGGGGCGTTCCGTTGCCTCATAGACCACTTCGTAGAGTGCTTTATCTAAGACTAGTGCCTCGAGAAGCACCATTTCTTCCTCGGAGAGCTCACCGTAGCCGGAGAGGAAGATTTCTTTGGCGCTGCGGGCCCATTCCTCAATGGCTTCCGGCGCGCCGCCTGCCATCTGTGCGGAGCCTGCCGCGTAATCGAAGGATCGCAGCATGCCGGCGACGTCGCGCAACGCGAGATCCTCGCGAGTACGCTCTGCCATCGGGCGGAGTGGCTCTCCTTCGAAGTCGAGTGCAAACCAACCGCGACCGGGTACTTCAAGTACCTGTCCCAGGTGGTAATCGCCGTGAATACGCTGAAGTTCGGGCCAGTGCACATGCTCGGTGGCTGAGTACATGATTTCAATGGTGCCCTCGTGGGCGGACAGCTCCGGAACTAGTTTGATAGCGGAATGGGCACGCTCACGCCAACTGTGCCGAAGTGCCGCGCGGCGTTCGCTGGATGCGGGAACCACGGGAAAGACGCTGGCTAGACCATCGTGGATTGTTCGGGTGAGAGAACCGAGTGCGCGGATGGATTCCTCCATCTCACCGAGTGAGCCGCCGGTGTGGGCTAACTCGTCACTGATGACTTGCCATGCGTCTTTGGCACCCTCGAGGAATTCTTGCGCCACGAGAACGTCTGCCTCATCAACGGCGTCTACTCCATCAACGACGACGGCGTCCTCTCGCCCAGCAGAGATTGCGCCCTGTTCGCCTGTTTGCGCGGTTTTTGACTGGTAGCGCATCCTCACGGAGCCATATTGACGGGGGACTGTACCGCTGGCATCCAGTGCGAGTTGAAGTTCGACATCCGGGTTGTGCCCACTGGCAAGAACTCGGAAAAGTTTGATGATAATGGGCGTCTGATCATTAAAGTGGTAGATGATTGAGGTGTTCGATTGCTCTGATGTGAGGCGCTGTGCTGTACTGACTGGACCAGAGAGTCCGTGTAGAGGGAGGCTAGTAAAACTGAAAGTCTTCTCCCCATGATTAAACAAAGAGTCTCCGGTGGTATCTGGTGTTTTTTCAGCACCCTCACTATCAACAAGCAGTGAGAAAAGGGCCCGTTGCCCTAGTGGATGCGACGTTGCATCATAGAGTGACCAGCTGCCCACTGTGGCAATAAGACCCTGAGTGACGTCGTCGTCGTTCTTCGTAGCAGACGTCGCAACCACTACCGGGACGTTGTAGAGGCGCTCGCCGGAGGCAATGACCAGCCATAGTGTCCGGTCGTTTCCTTCTTGAGCGATCTCGCACTGGGCGGCCAGGGTGATGGTGCCAGTCTCTTCCATATGCCATCGAGATCCGTGAATCCACGGAATCAGTGACGGAAGAAGCTCCTCGGGGGTGGGCTCTGAGCCACGTGGTGGGCGGGGTTTGTCAAACTTCATGGAGTGATTCCTTCAGATTTATCGTATGAGGGTGCCGAGCAGACAAATACTCAGGGTGGGGTAAGCGCGATCCAGAGGAAACCGCGCGCCGCAAGGGTCACGGGGTAGTCGGCCACGATATCGGGAAACTCCGCGCCGCCGGTGATTTCCGTGGCATGCCATCCGGCATAGTCGGGTACGGAAATGGAGGTGGACACCGGACGCCCCGACAGGTTCATGAGACAAAGAACCGTCTGCTCGCCGTTGGAACGGGTGAACGCAAGAACCTCGTCGTGATCCGCGTCGTGTTGTACGAAAGCCCCATTCCCGAAGACGGGGTACTGCCGCCGAACGGCGAGGACCTGCCGTACCCAATGCAGCAAGGAGTTGGGTTGAGCCAGCTGAGATTCGACGTTAACGGCCTGCGGGTTGAACACCAGAGAGTCAATGACCGGCAGGTAGAGCTTTCCAGACTCGGCCGACGAGAACCCCGCATTATGGCCGGGAGTCCACTGCATGGGAGTGCGCACTCCATCGCGGTCTTCCAACCAGATGTTGTCACCCATCCCAATTTCGTCACCGTAGTAGAGGCAGGGTGAGCCGGGTAACGAGAGAAGCAGAGCGTGCGCAAGTTCGAGTTCCGAACGCGAGTTGCCGAGAAGGGAAGCGAGACGCCTCCGGATACCCACGTTCGAGCGCATCCGCTCTTCGTCGCAGTACCACTCGTACATGCGTGCCCGTTCCTCCGGAGAAACCATCTCCAGCGTGAGCTCGTCATGGTTACGCAGGAAGGTTCCCCACTGTGCGCCTTCCGGAATCTCCGGTGTGGCCGCCATGATGTCCCGGATTGCGGTTGCGCGCTCGTCACGCAGCGAATAGTAGATCCGCGGCATCACGGGGAAATGGAAACACATGTGGCACTCGGGCGCTTCGTTGGTTCCGTAATAGTCGACGACGTCGGCTGGCCACTGGTTAGCTTCCGCCAACAAGATGGTCCCGGGGAACTCTGTATCCAGCATGGTGCGCACGCGGGCAAGAAACTCGTGGGTGGCCGGCAGATTCTCGCAGTTGGTGCCTTCTTCTTCGAAGAGGTAAGGCACGGCGTCGAGACGGAAACCATCAATACCGCGTCGCGCCCAGAAGCGGGCCACGTTGAGAATGGCCTCCTGAACAGCCGGATTCTCGTAGTTGAGATCGGGCTGGTGAGAGAAGAATCGGTGCCAGAAGAACTGGCGCCGCACTGGATCGAACGTCCAGTTACTCTCTTCCGTATCGATAAAGATGATGCGGGCGTCGGAGAATTGGGTGTCGTCGTCGGCCCACACGTAGAAATCGCCAAACGGCCCCTCAGGGTCCTCGCGTGAGGCGCGGAACCAGGGATGCTCATCCGAGGTGTGGTTGACCACCATGTCGATGATGATCCGGATTCCGCGCTCGTGCGCGGCCTGGACAAGCTCATCAAAATCCCGCAGTGTCCCATACATGGGATCCACCGCAATGAAGTCGGAGACGTCATATCCTCCATCGCGTAATGGCGAGGGAAAGAATGGCGGAAGCCAGAGGCAATCGATGCCAAGCCATTGCAGATAATCCAGCCGGTCAATGAGGCCGGGGATATCTCCGGTACCGCTCTCGGTGGTATCGCCGAAGGCACGAAGAAGTACCTCGTAGAACACTGCGCGCTGGTACCAGGCCGGGTCTGGGGTCAGACCCGGCCGCTCGTCAATGGTGGGAATGAATCGGGGGGATACTGCGGGATCTTGATATGAGTGGGGCAATTAGAGCACCTTCACCGACAGCACGTGGGCGAATTGCCAGCTCGGATCCAGCTGCACGTAGGGGCGCTCGTTCCACAGGAAGGTCTGGCCGGAGAGCTCATCGGTTACCTCGAAGAGAGCCTCGCCAGCCCAGCCGGGCTGAACATCGAAGGGGCTGAGATCAAGGTTAATGACGGCGTCGTGAGCAGAGAATGGATCGAGGTTGATGACGGTGATGACCGCATCCGCCTGGCCATCGGGAGACTCCTCGGGGCGCGAGAAGCGGGTGAAGCAAAGAATGTTGTCATTCGTTGTCTCGTTGATCCGCAGGCCGCGTAGCCGGTTGAGTGCGGTATGGCGCTTACGGATGCCGTTGAGGGTACCGAGCAGGTGTGGCAGCCCAGTGGCCTCGGCAGCCTGCCAGTTGCGTGGCTTGAACTCGTACTTCTCGTTGTCGATCTGCTCCTCGAAGCCGGGGCGGGGAACATTTTCCACTAGCTCGTAGCCCGAGTAGATGCCGTACGTGGGGGCACCCGTGGCCGCGAGGACCGCGCGAATGGCGAAGGCGGGAAGGCCACCTCGCTGCATGTAAGGCGTGAGGATGTCGTGGGTGGTGGGCCAGAAGGCCGGGCGAACCAACGAATCAGATTCGGTGGCGAGTTCCCACAGGTACTCCTCGATTTCCTTCTTCTCGTTGCGCCACGCGAAGTAGCAGTAAGACTGATGGAATCCTACGGCGCCCAAGCCGTGCAGCATCGGGGGAGCGGTGAAGGCCTCCGCGAGGAAGATGATCTCGGGGTGCCTCTCGCGGAACTCCGCCAGCAGGCGCTGCCAGAAGGCCACCGGCTTGGTGTGCGGGTTATCCACGCGGAAGATCGTTACGCCATGCTCGACCCAGAGCTCGAGAATGCGGAAGATCTCTTGGTAGATGCCCTCCGGGTCGTTATCGAAGTTCAGGGGGTAGATATCCTGGTACTTCTTCGGAGGATTCTCGGCGAAGGCGATGGTTCCGTCGGCGCGGGTGGTGAACCACTCCGGGTGCTCCTGGAGCCACGGATGGTCCGGCGAACACTGGAGGGCCAGATCAATGGCCACTTCCATGCCGTGCTCGCGTGCCCTTGCGACAAAGTAATCGAAGTCCTCGAAGGTGCCCAGTTCGGGATGGATGGCGTCGTGGCCGCCGTCGGCTGAACCAATGGCGTACGGCGAACCGGGATCGCCGGGTGCCGCCGTCAGCGTGTTGTTACGGCCCTTGCGGTCGGTGGTGCCGATGGGGTGAATGGGGGTCAAGTAGACGACGTCGAAGCCCATGGCGCCGATGCGAGGTAGATCCTCAGCGGCGGTGCGCAGTGTGCCTGAGATCCACGAGCCGTCATCTGCCTGGTAGGAACCGTGCGAGCGCGGGAAGATCTCGTACCATGCTCCGGTGAGGGCGCGCTGGCGATCGACATTGACGGGGAACGTGCTCGACTCGGTGACGAGGTCGCGGATGGGGAAGAGATCAAAAACGCGCAAGACTCCGGGGGCGGTCACCGCCTCGAAGCGTACCTTGGCGGACAGGCGCTCCATCTTGGCCACATTGAGGGCATCCCACAGGGTTAGCTGGTCGGGACCCTCAGGAGTGATCTCAATGCCGCGCCGCAGGAGGGCCTCGGCCTCAAGGAAAACCAACTCGATATCGGAGTTTGCGCCGATGCGTGCCTCCGCATTGTGAATCCAGGTGGCTACCGGATCGGAATAGGAGCGGACGAAGAACGACCATGCGCCCGGGTAGGTGGGAGTCAGCCACGCCTCATAACGACCGAGTCCGGGCTTGATCAGATACATCGGTTCCCGCTGAACCTCGTTCCCTTCGGGATCCACGAGGACTGCTTCGGCGCCGAAAAGATCGTGACCTTCACGGAAGATGGTGGCGCGGACAGGGAAGGACTCAAACTCCGTTCCCTTGGCGGCCCAGGCACCTCCTTCAATGCTGGGCTCAATATCGCGGATCGGGATACGACCGATCACTCCGAAAGGTGCCGGGACAGGGGCTGTGGGCTCGGCCGGGGGTACAGCGACGTACTCGGCGGAAGCGTCTGGCGTCTGGGGGCTCAAAGGCTCATTAATACTCACGCCACCAGACTAAATGTTTTGTGACTCACATGCAGCCGCATACACGCCTCATCTCAAAATCGCAGGGTGTGGGCGCCGTCGTTCTTGTCGATTTGCCGTCTTATTGGCTCGCCCTAGGGGACAGAAGTAGTCCGGTCGACGATTGAGGATCGTGGACCGGACTACTTGGATTCAGCTGGGGTAGACGCAGACGTATCTAGCCGACGACGTCGCCAGACAGCAAATCAGGAGGGGTTAGTAGACCATATTCATGGCTGTGCGGACCTCATTGAGAGTTTCCTCGGCCTGAGCAGTAGCACGCTCGATTCCGGCGTGCAGCACCGACTGGATGTAGACGGGATCCGACTCCAGCTCGGCACGACGGGCGCGAATGGGCGCTAGATGCTCGTTGAGGGACTCCGTGAGAACCTTCTTGAGGGTACCGCCGCCGCCGTCGCCGATCTCCTCGGCAATGACGCGCGGATCGCGATTTTGACACAGTCCAGCGAGTGTCAGGAGGTTCGACACCTCCGGACGGTTGACCGGATCGAAGGTGATGTGGCGATCGGCGTCTGTTTTAGCCTTCTTGATGAGCTTGGCCGTCTCGTCGGCGGTCATCCGCAGCTCAATCGTATTGCCCTTGGACTTGCTCATCTTCGTGCCATCAAGGCCCAGCACCATCTCTGCCTCGGATAGCAGCGCCTGCGGGCGTGGGAAGATTGGGTCCTTGGAGCCGGGGAGGCGTCCATAGCGGGCGTCGAAGCGGTCAGCGATAACGCGAGCCTGCTCCAGATGGGGCAGCTGATCTTTACCCACCGGCACGATGTTGGCCTTACAGAAGAGGATATCTGCCGTCTGATGCACCGGATAGGTGAGCATGAGGCCGGACATGGGGCGGCCATCGGTTGCCTCCAGCTCAGACTTCACGGTGGGGTTACGGCGCAACTCGGCGTCCGTGACCAGCGAGAGGAACGGCAGCATGAGCTGGTTGAGCGCCTCAACCTGCGAGTGAGCGAAAATCGTGGCCTTCTCGGGATCGATACCCACGGCGATGTAATCGGTGACGAGCGAGTAGACACGGTCCTTGATGGGTCCGACGCCGTCGCGATCGGTAATCACCTGATAATCGGCCACGAGAATCCAGCTATCCACGCCGGCCTGCTGGAGGCGAACGCGGTTCTTCAACGAACCAAAGTAGTGCCCGATGTGCAGGTTGCCCGTGGGGCGGTCGCCCGTAAGCATACGGAACTGGGAGGGGTCCTTCTTGATCCCAGCTTCGATCTTCTCGCTTACCTGACGGCTGTGAGCGAGCGAGGCATCGCTGGTGGCGTTCTCGAGTGCATCGCCGATGCTGTTGGTCATTGTGTCCTTCTTACTTGTGCGTGGGCCGCAATGTTGTTGGTGGGCCGAACCTATCAGCGCAACCTCTTAACTACGCTTAACTACGATACGCGGCTTGAGAGATAGAGCCGAATGGAGAGCGCTTCCAGGTTCGTCATAGCGCCCGCTGCATAGACCGGAAGAGTAGTGCGAGGCTTCTTCCACGCTGAATCCCATGCGAGGGTGTACGACTCGCCACGGTCCGCTGGCAACCGGACGTCTCGCGGACTAATCGAGCCGTTGATGACGAGCAGCGCGTCCGCATCGTTCTCGCCGCCTGAGCGCAGCATCTGAATCGTTCGTAGGTGGGTATCGAACCACTTGTGTTCGGGCATGTGATGGCCCTCTTCGTCGAACCATTCGAGTTCGTACACTTGGCCGTCGTCTGTCAAGCCCTCGGTGTAGAAGCGATCCGGGCGCAATACGGAATGCTCGCGACGGAGCTGAATAAGATAGCTGACTGTCTCTTCAAGGTTCTTTTGCCACGATTCTAGATCCCAGTTAATCCACGAGATCTCGTTGTCCTGGCAGTAGGAATTGTTGTTGCCTCCTTGGCTGCGGCCTACTTCGTCTCCCGCGGTGATCATTGGAGTCCCGGCGGAGAAGATGAGGGTGGCAAAGAGGTTCCGGATCGACTTGCGGCGGCGTTCAAGAACATGGCGAGGAGTTGGCTCGCTACTTGCTAGGTCATCGAAGCCGTGATCCCATGACTTGTTGTCATTGGTGCCGTCACGGTTGCCTTCAAGATTGGCATCGTTGTTCTTGTAGTTATACGACACCAAGTCATGCATGGTGAAGCCATCATGCGCCGTAATGAAGTTGATTGAAGCCTGGGGCCCGCGCCCCCCGGGAACACGTCCGTGCCCAAAAAGATCCGCGGACCCAGCCAAACGGGTAGCGAGATCACGCAGATCGCCGCCATGCCCACCGCCCATGAGTGAGCGCGGCTGCGCAACCCAGAAACTACGGACGGTATCGCGGAAGTGATCGTTCCAGTCCGCCGTCGGGAAAATGAAGCGGCCTGTCTGCCAGCCGTTGGGGCCTAGATCCCACGGCTCGTTGATGAGCTTGATGCCCTTGAGGGCGGGATCGGTCGCCATGGCCACGTAGAAGGGGTGGTGCGGGTCGAACTGCTCGCCGTTGCGGCCCAGCGTGACGGCGAGGTCGAATCGGAATCCGTCCACCCCGATCTCGGTGACCCAATAGCGTAGGGAATCGAGCGCCATGCGCACGACCTTGAGGCGGTGGAAATCGAGGGAGTTACCACAGCCGGTGGTGTCCATGAAACGCGTGGGAGAGCTGGGGTCCTGCATGTAGTAGGAGGTCTGATCGAGCCCTCGCCATGAGACGGACGGACCATCGATACCGCCCTCACATGTGTGGTTGTAGACGACATCGAGGATGACCTCTAGGCCAGCCTCGTGCATCTTGCGCACCATCTCTTTGACTTCGGCGATGACAGCCTCGGGTCCAGCCTCCTGTGCCGCTTGAGTAGCGTAGGTGGGTTCGGGTGCGAAGAAGGCCAGGGTGTTGTAGCCCCAGTAATTAGTCAACCCCTTCTTTGTGAGGAAGGGTTCGTCCATCTTGGCATGGATGGGAAGGAGCTCCACCGCCGTAACACCCAGTTTTTTCAGGCGCGCAGTGGTGTTCTCGTGGCCGAGACCGGCGTAGGTTCCGCGCAGCTCCTCGGGGATATCCGTCGACAGCTTGGTGAGGCCTTTCACGTGCCCCTCGTAGATGACAGTATCGTCCCATGCAAGGTAGGGATGATCGACGACGTCCTCGCGTGCGTCAGTCACCACGCCCAGCGCCATAAACGGGGCTGAATCGTGGGTATCGATCTGAGCTGGGTAGGCGGTAGGGGAGAAGTTCTCGTCTACCTCGTGGGGGTAGATATCGGGAACAAGATCCGGCGCCTTGGTAATGGCGCGAGCATACGGATCCAGCAGCAGCTTGGCAGGGTTATAGTGCATGCCCTGGTCGGGAGCCCAGCGCCCGTAGGCGCGATAGCCATATCGCTGGCCCGCCTGAACACCGGGAACTTGGCCCGCCCACACTCCTGAGCGCGAGCGCAGCGAATAGCGGCGCTCGACGAGTCCGTCGGGGGTGTCGTCAAACAAGCAGAGCACCACGTTGGACGCGTGGGGCGCGATGATAGCGAAGTCAGCACCTCCCTCATGAAGATGGGCGCCTAGCCTTATCGGCCTGCGCACCAGAGGGTATGAAGCCTCCGGTTCCCATTCCTTGAAGTGCGAGCGTTCTTTTACTGCGGCAGCCATCGTTGTCACAGAGGCATTATCGCAATAATTGGTGAGAAGGACATGCTATCTCCGTTTCGTAGGATAAGGACCACATCACACTCGACTACTCTAGAGGGAGGAGGAAGTAGTGGGACCAGACCTAAATCTCGCGCGAGGAACCATTGATCGCGACGAATTAACACGTAATGACGCACGTGCGCTTGCCTCGGCTAGGAGCAGTTCGCAGGCGCGTTTTATTCTTGTAGCCGAAGATAGCGTGGCGATCGATCCAGATCGTCCCGGACATCTGTTGCTGCTGGACCGGCAGGAAGCCACCCCCTGGGAGGCCCGGAGCGCCGTCTATCTGGGCCGGGCGGGTGAGAATTATTACTTCGCGTGCGACGCCACCGATCTCATTTCCTCCGCGGACGTCCAGCCGGTCGATGCTCCCCAGATGCGTCCGGTGCGTTACTGGGCCCACGAGTGGGCCGACACGGATACCGCGCTGGCAGTGACCGCCGTGGCCATCTTGCAGTGGCATCGCACCTCGCCTTTTTGCACGGAATGCGGTGAACCTCTGGAACTGCAGCCCAGCGGTTGGGAAAAGCGTTGCCCTCATCGCCACCTCACGTATCCGCGCACCGATCCCGCGGTCATCATGGCCATCCATGATGAGCAGGACCGGCTGCTGCTGGGCCGTAACTCCGCATGGGGTCCGGGCCGATATTCGGTGCTGGCAGGTTTTGTGGAGGCAGGAGAGACCTTGGAAAGCGCTGTGCGCCGCGAGGTATATGAGGAAGCCCATATCACCGTGGACCGGGTTGAGTACTTTGGCTCCCAGCCCTGGCCGTTCCCGCGCTCGCTCATGCTCGCCTTTAACGGATGGACCCATGCGGGTGAGGCGGATCTCGCCGTCGACGGAAAAGAGATGGCGCATGCGCACTTCTTCTCACGTGAGGAGTTAATCGCGGCATTGCGCGCCCACGAGATCCAGGTACCTTCACCCACGTCCGTGGCTGCCAGCCTTATCCAGTCTTGGCTGGGGCAGACGTTTGCCGAGGTCTTGGGTATGGACAAATACGACGACGCAATCTGAGGCCACGAGTGCTTGCACGCCATGGTGGCAATGACGAGGTGTGAGGATTTATTCGCACACCTCAAACAGGGACATGGGCTGTGGGCTTGCCCCAAGATGAGGAAGTCAGTCATCCCCGAGGGGGCACGATGTGATGGGCTGCGCAGCGCTGAGATTTCGTGATGACGACGTTCAGGCGCTTGTGACGACGACGGCGGACTGTCGCCCGTAGTGGGGATGTCCGCCGTCGTTTGTGATTCAGTCGTTTGTGATTCAGTTGGGCAGCCGGTTAGCTACGATTTCGCAGTTCGTCAGCTCAGCGACGCGAGCTTCTCCTGGACCTGCGCGAGGGACGGATTGGTGAGGGCACTGCCATCGGAGAATTCCAGAGTGGGGACGGTTCGGTTACCACCGTTAAAACCTTCGACACGCTGGGCAGCGGCGGGGTCTTCCTCAATGTTGACCTCGCGGTAGCCCGTTACCCCGGCTTTGTCGAGCTGTCGCTTGAGGTTCTTGCAGTAGGAGCACCAGGTCGTGGAGTACATCGTGAAATCAGCCATACCCCCATGCTAGACGACCCTTAAGTAAAAGAGGTCACGCGGGCGGGTCAAGCCCCGTACTATCCTCGTGATGGCCCGATCGACCGGCGCAACCTCTAAATCGTGCGCTTGTTCATGCGGACGTGGTGTGAGATGTGTCGGAGGGGCGTGCCAGACTGTTCTTAGGAGGTGTCATGGATCGGTTGTTGGAGCATCTGGATCCGGAACAGCGAGAGGTGGCTACCACTCTCTTCGGGCCGGTGTGTGTGCGAGCGGGCGCTGGTACGGGCAAAACGCGGGCTATTACGTATCGCATCGCGCATGGTGTTCACACGGGCGCGTTTGAGCCGGGGAATGTATTAGCCGTGACGTTCACGTCGCGCGCGGCAGGGGAGATGCGTTCGCGGTTGCGCGATTTGGGTGTAGGTGGAGTGTCAGCGCAGACATTCCACGCGGCGGCGTTGCGGCAGCTCTCGTTCTTTTGGGGAACAGCTGTGGGCGGTCGCGTTCCTCCCATTGCGGAGCACAAGCTCTCGCTCGTCTCCCAGGCTGCGGGCCAGCTAGGAATGGGAGTGGACAAGGTGGCTGTCCGCGATCTTGCCTCCGAAATCGAGTGGGCGAAGGTTTCGCTCGTGACGCCAGATACCTATGTCGAGCGTGCTACTCAGCAGGGGCGCGGCGATGTAGCCGGCCACTCGATGAGTGAGATCTCGCAGCTTATGCGCGTTTACGAGGACGTTAAAACAGAGCGCAACGTTATCGATTTTGAGGATGTCCTCCTCATCCTTGTGGGGATCTTGCTCGATCGGCCGGACATCACCAAGCAGATTCGCCATCAGTACCGTCATTTCGTTGTTGACGAGTATCAGGACGTTTCACCGCTCCAGCATCGGCTGCTTCAGCTCTGGTTGGGAGATCGCAAGGAACTCTGCGTGGTGGGAGACGTTTCCCAGACGATCTATTCCTTTACTGGTGCGAGCTCACATTACCTGGCGCGGTTTACGCAAGAGTTCTCGGATGCCAAGATCATCGAACTCAATCGTGACTATCGGTCAACACCACAGATTGTGGCGGCGGCCAACGAGGTGATTGCGCCGGATCGATCCGAGGGGGCGGTGCGGCTGATTTCGCAGCTTCCCACGTCGGTTCCCGTGACATGGGCTGAGTACACCGACGATACGACGGAGGCAGATTCCATCGCCGGTGAGATCCTCACGCTGCGTGACCAGGGCGTGCCACTGCGGGACATGGCGATCTTGTATCGCACGAATGCTCAGTCGGCGGAGTTTGAGGCGGCTCTTTCTCGTGCGGGAGTGGGCTACTCCGTGCGTGGATCCGAACGATTCTTCTCCCGTCGCGAGGTTCGTGAGGCAATGGTGGCCATGCGTGCTGCGGCGCGTTCGGGCATTGAGGGAACCCTGTCATCGAGCGTTCGGACCGTGCTACGGCAGACTGGGTGGCGCGACGAAGCACCCGAGCAGGCGGGTGCCATTCGTGACCGCTGGGAGGCGCTCAATGCCCTGCTATCTCTCGCCAAGGAGATGGAAGAGGCACGTGGGGCCACCATGTTGGAATTTGTTCAGGAGCTAGAGGAACGAGCGCAACTGCAGAACGCCCCGCAAGTCGACGGCGTTACGCTGTCATCTCTACACGCCGCCAAGGGTTTGGAGTGGGAAGCGGTCTTCCTTGCCGGAGTGAGCGAAGGACTTGTGCCTATTTCCCTCGCTAAAGGTGAGGAAGGTATTGCTGAAGAGCGTCGCTTGCTCTATGTGGGGATCACGCGCGCTAAGAGGTACCTCCAGGTGTCATATGCCAAGGGTAATGGCTCGCGGGCCAATCGTAAGCGCTCGCGATTCCTTGACGAGGTATGGCCAAAGCCGGAGAAGCCGGTATCGCGTACCACCAGCTACCGTCAACGTCGGGCCCAGGAATCCGCGGAATTCGCGGAGCGTTACCCAGAAGATGTTGAACTGTTGGAACGGCTAGTTGCGTGGCGCGCCAAGACGGCGGCGGAGATGAACCGCCCCGCCTACACGGTCTTCCATGACACCACACTGCGGGCCATCGCCATTGCGAAGCCCGTCAGACTCACCCAACTTGGGCGGATCAAGGGGATCGGCTCCACCAAGCTGGCCCAGTGGGGAGATGAGGTGCTCGCCGTCGTCGCTGGCGGGTAGCAACTAGGTCGCGGAATGAGGATCGGGGAGCGCGGATTCCAACGCTGCGAGCATTGTTTCGTGAGATGCGCATCCGCATGTCTTGTTGCTGGGTGCTTCAATTGCGCGCGGGAAGAAAGGCATTGGTGGCACTCTCCATTGCGTATTTCTGAGAGAGTTACCCCTTCCATCGAGGAACCCGAGGATAGATCGAACTGCCATGCTAGCTGCCAATGCGCGGGATTCACCCGCGGTGGCAAGTGGAACTCCTGCCTGGGCTTGCGGTGCCAGAATATTCCATGCTGGGTCGCTCGCCACTCTGTTGAGAAATATGCAGGAGGCACACGAGGAAGATTGAGGCTCCACCAGCGGGCCCACGCACACATCGATCTCTTCTTCCCACACGAGGAGGTGGGGGATGCCTTCATCCATACATAATCGAGTGACGTAGGGATGAATGAAGTGCGCACCGGTGAATACCACCACACCAGGGGGCTCCTCACCGATTACGGAGGTGGAGGGAGAGAGCTGCCGCAGTACTGTCTTCATTGCCTGCTCCCGAGCGACGCCATACCAATTGGGCCACAGCATGGGGTGGTCGGAAGCCTGAACGGGTGCGTTGTCGGAGAACGACACTGTTCCCACGCCCAGCTGGGCGAGACGCAAGCCAATCTCTACCCCGAGAGTGTCAAGCCGTGCGATATGAACGTGATGATGTGCCCGTGGAAGGGACGCTGAGTTGGTGCGGACCGTAGGAAGAGAGTTGTGTTGTGTTGACCCTGTGTCCGCACTGACGGGTGTGGGGAGAGCCAAACCTTCCAGAACACCGGAGCGGTGTAACAACGCGAGAATGGCTGAGATGCGTTCCTCGGAGACACCTTTGAGGGCAGCCATCGCGTTGATCTCGGCCGAGGTGCGAGACCTCGTGAGAAAGGTGACGATCTCTTGTTCGGGACGTGAAAGCCCCTCAATGAGAACTCCCACCCGTGGATCGAGGCCTATCTGAAGGACGTCACGTGTTCGCCAATACACTCCCAACCCCGCAACGATCTGCATGCATCCTCCTCGTGTTTGCTTGTCACGAGGATAGAGCGGAGCGCGGAATCATGCAGAAATAATCCCCAGAAGGGTCCGTTGTCCCCAGCAAGATGGATGAGATCCCTGTGGATTGTCGTTGTCCCCAGCCTGGTGGAATAACGAACGTCTGAATGTTGCGCTGACGCGTACTTCTCTGGGTGGTTATATACGCTGGTACTCCCACCTTAGAGGTTGCGCAAATAGGTCAAAACCTATGGGCGCAACCCCTCAAACGGATAGTGCACCGTATCTGGGCAAGATCCCGCCAAAATGGGAGACTTTAGGCGATTTTCGGTGCACTATCAGTGGCCAGATGAGTAGAAGAGGCTACGAGTGGGTGCGGGGCGCGCCGTCGTCATTGGAATTATCGGAACTGGAATCGTCGGGACCAGAACTGCTGGACCTGGACTCACCCGACCCTGACTCGCCATCTGCACCCGAACTGCCCTCGGGTCCCTGGCCGAAGGCGGGCTCGTGGGGAGCTTCGCTGCCGCTGCCGCCGCTGAGCAACTCCTCGAGGAAGGCATCCAACTCGGCTTCGACGTCCGACGGGGTGTGCTCCTCGAAGAAGGTTTCGGGTTTTTCCAATTGTTCCGGGGTGGGGAGAAGATCAGGATGAGACCACAGGCGGTCGCGCCCCTCCATCCCCAGACGGTCGAGAGCCATGCGCCAAAAAGTAGCGGCCTCGCGGACCTTGCGCGGCTTGAGCTCTAGCCCCACGAGCGGGCCGAAGACCTGGTTGATGGGAGAACTTGTGGCGCTGCGGCGCTGGAACATCTCACCCAGGGCAACCGCGTGAGGGAGCTGCGATATAACCGCGCGCGCCGAAACCGCGCTGATCCAGCCCTCGGCGAGGGAGAGGAGATGCTCCAAGCGTGCCAATGTGGTTTCCTGGCTGGGAGTAAGCGACGGTGCGAAGACAGCGGTGAGATTTAGCTCCTGCATGGCCGCCGGATCGAAACCACCCATCTCGCGCACCTGCTCCTCGATAGAGTCGGTGTCGATCTGGATCTCGCGGGCGTAGGCGGCTACGGTGTCGAGAAGCTGGGGCCGCAGCCAGGAGATTCGCGAGTAGAGACGGGCTGCGGCCTGCTCGCGCACCGCGGCGAAGAGGATGACCTCGTCTGGCTCAGCCTCCAGGTCCTTGGCAAACTCTGCGACGTTAGCAGGAACGAGCGCGGCTGTCTCGCCCTCGACGAGGGGGAGACCAGCGTCGGCGGTGCCGAAGGAGATCGTGGCAAGCTCGGCTAGTCCGGCACCGTACTGCATACCGAGAAGAGAAGAAAGGATGCCCGCCATCATCTGCGAGGAATCGCCGCCGAAGAGACCGCGAATCTCCTCGGGCGCGTACTCCATTTGCTCGCGAATCACTTCGGTGAAGGCGCGGGCGACGTTCTCACCAACTGGCTCTGTCAGCCGCTTGAACGTGGCGAGGGTGTGGGCGAGCCAATCGAGGCGACTCCATGCCTGGTTCGGGCCCATGCACGGATCAATGTCAGTGGCAGGGTCGAGCCACAGGTTAGCGGTCTGTAGACACATGCGCGCCCGGTCACCTTCGGCGGCGGTCAGCGTATCCAGGTGGTCACGCTGAATTGTCTCGCGCGCAACCTGCTCGCCCACCTTCCAGTTGACGGGGCCGTCACCGGACGAGCCAAGCATGGCACGTACCTGATTGACGATTTGGTTAAAGTTCGCGGGATTCATCATCTCCGACATCTGGGCGCCCGGATCAATACCCTGACTGCGCATCTGCTCAATCATGCGATCCGCGGCCTCATTACCCAAGACTGCCCGGAGCATCTCTTCCCACTGATCTGGATTCTCGCTCATGATGGCTCCTTAGATATTGCGCCGATGGGTTCGGCCGTCACGGGGACGCGGGGCTGACTTGCTGCCTGTATCAGTTTCGTCCCGAATCGGGCGGGATACTGGCTACCTCTACACAGCCTAGTGCGCCCCAATGCGTCAGCGCAGGCTGGTACGCCAAGGGCGTGAAACTCGCGGCAACTCGCTGGAGCAACGAAGCGAATTTTCAGAAACATGAGGCATGATGGGAGGCGTGCTTCATCAGCGTCGTCTTCAAATCTCCGGTGGAATCTTTAGCTTGTGTGCCGCGGTAGGACTAGCCCTACCGGGCTCCTTTCTGCTGCAAGAAGCAGGCCCTGCCCTTGACGTCACAGGTGATCTTGATGGTGTCCAGCTTCTTCAAATCTCCGGCGCCGAGACTTATCCCACCGAGACCGAGCTGTTCATGACCACCGTAAGTTCCTTCGGGAACTCGCAGATGGGTGTTCCAGGAGCTCAGGCACTTGGAGCCCTCGTGTTTCGTGACCAGCAGCTTGTCCCTGTGCGCGCGATGTACTCCCGGCAGGAAAGCGCCGCGGAGGTGGAAGAACGTAACGCTGCCATGATGACGAGTTCCCAGGACTCGGGCACTGTGGCTGGCCTCCAAGCCGCTGGATACTCGGTGCCCATGACCCTCACGGTGTCGGGGGTGAGTAAAGATTCGCCCGCCGAGGGCAAGTTCGAAGAGGGAGACATTCTCACTAGCATCACCGTGGGAACGACGATGACGCCAATCACCACCTTCTCTGACCTCTCCAGAGTTCTCTTTTCCGTTGATCCAGGAACGTCCGTCACCCTTGGTTTTACCCGGGCTGGTGAGAGTCAACAAGCCACGTTGCAGACTCAAGCGTACGAAGCAGACTCCACAGGGTGGGTGCATCCGGGTTCGCGACTTGGCCTCTATATTGCGTCGA
Organism: Actinomycetaceae bacterium; assembly: GCA_039812645.1. GTDB lineage: Bacteria > Actinomycetota > Actinomycetes > Actinomycetales > Actinomycetaceae > Ancrocorticia. The sequence goes on along the minus strand of JBDIAV010000022.1, from coordinate 4,705 downwards.
GCGATGTGAAGTTCCCCATCGATGTTAGCTACGGGGTTAAAGAAATCGGCGGACCATCGGCTGGAAGTATGTTCGCGCTCGCGATCTACGACAAACTGACGGACGGGTCGTTAGGCGGAGATCACCGCATCGCTGGCACCGGAACCATGTCTTATAACGGAGATATTGGCCCAATTGGCGGGATTCCGCACAAGCTAGTGGGGGCGGCAGAAGAGGGTGCCGAGTATTTCCTCGCACCGGCAGAAAACTGTGCGGAGACGATTGGGTACGAACCCGACGGGATGCAGGTCTTTGCCGTGCGTAACCTTGACGAAGCGATTGCGGCTGCCAAGGCCATCGGCGATGGCGATACTAGCGGGTTGGCAACGTGTCGGGATGTCGCGAAGTAGGAGTCTTCGGGGTACGCAAATTTTATGGCGGTGAGAGCGGGTTATGTGCCACATATGGCACATAACCCGCTCTCACCGCCATCTAGTTGAGAAAAGCCTCTTTAGCGGAAGGTGGCTTGGAGCGCTTCGACGAGCTCTGGGACGAGATCGGCGGATCCCAGGACAGAATTGTCGGCGTCGTAGGCCTTCAAACGCAGTGCGCACCAGGATTCGCCAGTGCGCATAACGCCCACAGCCATACGGACGTCCTGACGGCGTGGATCGTTTGCGATGAATGCTTCTGCGGCGGCAGGGTCTTTGGGGATATCGGCTTCTGCTTCCGGTGGCAGGGTAATACGTTCACACGTCACCGCGGCACCGGCCACGGCCTCCGGCCATGCGAGTTGAGCGAGCAAAGCCTCAATTGAATCCGCAGGAGGAAGATCTTCCTGCTCGACGGAGAACAGTGACTCTTCACTCTCAGCAGCATTGAGAGACACGTCCGATGGAAGCTGGTCGACGAGTTCAGGATGATCGGCCAGAGCTTCGGCGCTGCGAATGAGGGCGAAGACGCGGATAGGACCGTCCCAGCCGAATGTGGAGACGTAGCTTTCGATCTCTTTGACCGCTTCTTTAATGGAATCTTCTCTAGTGCTCACTGAGGAATTCTCTCACGGGTCTCTCAACTGTGCATGTGCGAGATGCGTGACTCCCGGACCACGACGTTAGCTGGGTGTTGAAACGTAGCCGGGGCTGCGCCGTCGTCGTCCCGGTGTCTCCCAGAGAGAAATTCAGCGCTTAGGGAACCTGGACTTGTGGGCGTCTCCTGTGAAAGTCCTCGTGGTTCGACTAAGTTGGTATATGGTCGGGCGCAATTTAGCCCGGAGAATCAACAACTGTCACGAGGTAACAGCTTGTCTACGTCGCAAACATCCCCTCCATCGCGACCACCGAGCCCACAAAGCGTGGTGCGCTCTGGAGGAGTATTTATTCCAACTCTCATTGTCCTGGCGGTGCTGCTCTTCGGCTTGACCGTTTTTGCCAACGTCTGGACCGAAATCAAGTGGTATGACCAGCTTGGTGCGGTGCGGGTGTTCTGGACGCAGTGGGGATGGGCGGTTGCTCTTGGAGTAATTGGTACCCTTCTCGTTGCGTTGGTCGTTTTTGTCAATCTCCTTCTTACTCGTCCTCGCAAGAGTGATGTTCGGGTCGCGGCCACTGATCGTTATCGCAACCAGCTAGATGGACATCCGTGGGTAACGAAGCTTCTCATTCCCCTGGCTCTCGGTATCATCTTCGGGGCTCCGCTGGCCAATGAATGGCGTACCTACGTCATGTGGCTGTTCCGGACGCCGTTCGGTACGGTCGATGCCCAGCACGGTCATGACGTCTCCTTCTACGTGTTTACCCTGCCGGTGCTCCATTCGGTGCTGTCGCTCGCTATCACGTTTATTGTTCTGAGCGCCATCACGGCTCTCATTGGTCACTATCTCTACGGAGGTATCGGCCAGGAAGGCAATCGTGTTCGCCTGACAAGCCGCGCCCGTATCCATTTTGGGGTGCTCGGCGCCCTTGCGTTTGTGGCCGTTTCCGCAACATTCTGGCTGAGCCGCTATGACATGCTTCTTGCGGATACAGGCAAGTACGCGGGTGCATCCTTTACCGATATCAATGCCTCACTACCGGGGCGCACGGTACTTGCTATTGCCGCGCTGCTCATCGCGGGGCTTTTTATTGTCGCGGCGATTCGCGGCTTGTGGAAGCTTGCTGTCACGGGTATTGCCGTGGGCCTCGTGTCCATGCTTGTGGTCTCCTGGGCTTACCCCGCCCTTGTTGAGACTTTCCGCGTGACGCCGAACGCCGTTGAGATGGAGTCTCCCTACATCCAGCGCAATATTAATGCGACGCTCAACGCGTACGGCTTGGATGATGTTGAGACGACGACGTACAACGCCCGCACCGATGCCGAAGCCGGACAGCTTCGACAGGATGCGGATGCTACCGCTCAGATTCGTCTCTTGGATCCGACGATCGTTTCGCCCACCTTCAACCAGCTGCAGCAGAACCGCCAGTACTACTCGTTCACGGATCATCTCTCTGTGGACCGGTACAACATCGGGGAGAAAGATCGTGACACGGTGATTGCTGTGCGTGAGCTTAACCTCGATGGTTTGAGCGCTGGGCAGCGTACCTGGGTGAACGACCACACCGTTTACACTCACGGATTTGGAGTTGCTGCCGCGTACGGTAATACGACGTCGACGCGTGGCGCCCCCCAGTTCTTCCAGCGCGGTATTCCCTCGGTGGGCGAACTCGGCGATTATGAGCCTCGCGTGTACTTTGGCAAGCAGTCGCCCGAGTACTCCATCGTGGGTGCTCCGGAGAATGTGGAACCCTGGGAGATCGACTACCCGGATGACAATGCTCCGAACGGCGTCGTGTACAACACGTATACCGGCGACGGCGGACCGTCGCTCGGCAACATGTTCTCGCAGCTGATGTTTGCCATTAAGTTCCGCTCAACGGACATGTTCTTCTCTGATCGAGTGACGAGCAAGTCGCAGATTCTTTATGACCGTGATCCGCAGGAGCGAGTGGCTAAGGTCGCCCCGTATTTGACGCTGGACTCGAAGGTGTACCCCGCCGTCGTCGACATGGATAACAATCCGGAGACCCCGAAGCGTCTCGTGTGGATCGTCGATGCTTACACCACGTCCAACAATTATCCTTACTCGGCGCGAGCTGAGCTGGAGAGCGCCACGCAGGACGCCCTGACCAGTGGCACCAACGCCTTTGGCCGCCCTGATCAGATCAACTACATTCGTAACTCGGTCAAGGCTGTGGTGGATGCCTACGATGGTTCGGTAACGCTGTACCAGTGGGATAAGGAAGATCCGATCCTCAATGCCTGGAGCGAGATCTTCCCGGATATGCTGACACCGGTGGATGAGATGACTGGCGATCTGATGTCGCACATTCGCTACCCCGAGGATATGTTCAAGGTGCAGCGCACCCTCATGGCGCAGTACCACGTGACAGATGCCAGCACGTTCTACTCCGGTGGTGACTTCTGGAAGGTTCCGGTGGAGCCCACCGAGTCTGATGCTGCGAATGCTCGTCTGCAGCCTCCTTACTACATCTCGCTGCAGATGCCAGGGCAGGACCAGGCTGAGTTCTCCCTCTCCACCGGATTTGTTCCGGGTGGCGAAACGAACCGAAACGTCATGACTGGATTTATGGCGGCGGATTCGAATGCGGGTAATGAAGCCGGAAAGGTCCGCGATGGTTACGGCAAGCTCAGGTTGCTTGAACTTCCGCGAGACCTTACCGTTCCGGGACCTGGCCAGGCGCAGAATAACTTCTTGACCGACGCACGCGTGTCACAGGCTCTTAACTTGCTCAAGCAGGGTGGCACGGACGTGAAGATGGGTAACCTGCTCACACTTCCTGTTGGTGGCGGTTTGCTCTACGTGCAGCCGGTGTACGTGGCGGCCTCGGCGGGTACCACCTACCCGCTTATGCAGTACGTGCTGACGTCCTTCGGTGACGGTAATCCGATTGGCTTCGCTCCCACGCTGGAAGAATCGCTCAACATGACCTTTGGTGGCGATTCTGGTGCGCAGGCCGGTGACGCTGACGTTTCGGGTTCGAAGCCGGACGTGGTCGAGGACCCGGGCGCTATGACGGAGGATCCGGGTGCCACACCAACGGAAGAGCCGACTGCCGAGCCGACGGATACGCCGACTGAGGAGCCAGCTGCCGAGGTTCCGGCCGGCGATCTCACACCGCAGCAGCGCTTGGATCAGGCTCTGGCCAATGCTGGTAAGGCCATCCAGGATGGCGATACCGCTATGAGCAGTGGAGACTGGGCCGCCTATGGTGCGGCACAGGACGCTCTCAAGGCTGCACTTGACGAGGCAATTGCTGCACGAGCAGAGATCGATGGCAATGGCTGACAAGTAATCGGCGGTTGACCGGTGGTTATTGGTGATTGCGGTTGGTGGTCATGAATAGTCAGTGGTCGGCCTATGACAGGTAGCTTGTGGCTGGTTGTCATGTGATGGTGGCGGGGTGCCTCTCGGGAATCCGAGAGGCACCCCGCCGTTCGTCTATCGGGGGAGAGGGGCTGATAGCGACTGATTTGGCGCGGTCGGTAGAGAGACATTTCTCCTGGTAAAGAGCAAATTATGAGGGTGTGAGTAGTGGCACGCCATTGAGAGTTGCCCGCTCGGGTGAACCTCTATAGACTTAATGAGCCGACGCGGGGTGGAGCAGTTCGGTAGCTCGCCGGGCTCATAACCCGGAGGTCGCAGGTTCAAATCCTGTCCCCGCCACTA
>JBDIAV010000021.1:0-37878 GCA_039812645.1 Actinomycetaceae bacterium | reverse complement strand
CCGGGCCTGCTCTCGCACCTGCCGATCCTCACGCCGAGCCTGATGCGGATCACCGATCCGGAAACGAGCAGCATCCAGCAACGGGAGATCGGCGGCGCTCCACGCTTGCGTATCAACGCGCTGCAATCGCTTCACCTCGTCCGGCCTCAAACCCGGTGCGCACATCGCCAGGTAAGCGGGCACACTCCACAGGTCCTCCACCACCTCGGCCGGATCCAGAATCGGCCATGCCTTCCCTACCGCGCTCCTCAGCTCAGAGCTCCGGGCAAGTTCATCGCGAGCGCGAGCCAGTTCGCCGTCGTCGTCCTCATCGTCGATATCTAACCGGTCCACGAGGATCTCTACTAAGGATTCGAGCACCTCACGCTGCCCCTCATTGTGTGGAGTCCCGCGCCCAACTGCGCCGAAGGCTTCGGACCAGTCGAAGGACTCCACCACAAATTCTCCCAGCGCCGTCTCGACACTGACCGCGTCCCGAGGAGGCTCCTCATAGAAGCACACCGCGGCATCGATCGCGGCAACCATCTGCGCCGTCCCCTTAAGCGCGGTGATCTCCGCATCCTCCGCCGCCAGCGCACCCGCGCCTTCAGGAACGAGGTCACGAAGCGTTGCTAACTGGACGTTGTTCTCGCCCAGCCCAGGTAGGACGTCGTCGACATACGTCAGATACGAAGAATTCGGTCCGATGAACAGGATGCCACCGGCGTCGGAGATGCGCGGCTCGGCGTACAGCAGGTACGCGGCACGATGCAGCGCCACCACTGTTTTTCCCGTTCCGGGGCCGCCATCAACCACCAGAGGCCCCCTCGACGACGCCCGGATAATGGCGTCCTGATCGGCCTGGATCGTGGAGAGAACATCACGCATGCGAGGCGAACGATCGGCGTCCAGGCTGGCGATGAAGGCCGATTCGTCGTCGTACGTGGTTGCGTCACAGAGAAAGCCCGCGACGAATACTTCGTCCCAGTAGTCGGTGACCTTCCCGTTGTTCCAGCGATAACGACGACGGCTCGCTAGTCCCATCGGATCCGCCCGGGTCGCGGAGAAGAATGGCCGGGCAGCCGGAGCCCGCCAATCGATGAGAAGCTGCTCGCCGGTGCTCGAACGCAGTCCGGCGCGTCCGATATACATGGGATCTGCCTGGGCTTCCATCACCATCCGCCCCAGGCAGAGGTCCACCCCAAAACGCTGAAGAAATGCCAGTTGAGAGCTGAGACGGCGAATCTCCTGATCCCGCTCAACCACCTCCCCACCAAAACGCGCCGTGGCTTTTCGCCGAGCGTTTAGGCGGCCTGCAATCTCCTCTCTTTGCTGACCAATAGCAGCCTCGATAGCGGCAAACTGCTGCTCGTCCCGAGCGGTAAACCGCAGATCGGCCTTCCCCGCAAGCCGCTGCGGAAGGACAAACATGGAGGATTCGAGTGGCGTGGGCATGGCGTCTCCAATCACGAACGAGTGTGAGCACGCCAGATTCTGCCGCATAAAGGGGGTCTTGCGGCAAGAGCCCCCTTGCGTTATAGATTGAAAGTGGAAGGGAAAGATGGCGTCAGTTCAACTCCTGATCGTCTTCGCGAACGACGACGGCATCCGCCCGCTTGAACCGCCACCCTGTACTTCTTAGCCCCGAGATCTAGCAACATCGCCTGGCCTAAACCGCGGGCACCCAGCCAACAATCCTCATCTCGTCAACACCCTGACTGGCGACGATAAAATCCGGGCGGACAGCATCAAAGAAGTAAATCCCCGTCTCAACCTGCCACATCGTATGTCCGTCAGCTTCCACGACAGTGATGACATACAGCGAGTGGTCCGTGCTCGGGCCACGAAGAAGGAGCGTTCCGCCCTCCCCCAGTGCCGTCGCAAAGTCCACGGACGCGAGACCTTCAACCGGATGCCCATTGATTGTGCAGGACGATCCATCGCAGGCCAACCATGGATTGGGATTCTCCAGGTGCTTCTCCCAGTCGGTCACGCTGGGCAGATCGGTGCTCGCCGAGCTAATCGCCGAGGTAAAGAGAGGCATGGCCGCAACACCCTCCATAGCACGCGCAACCACCGGTGTACCGTCCGACCTAAACAGCGAGAAATAGGACATGCCCGACCCAGAGGCGCCGTTCTCACCAGAGCGGTTGATACCGAGCCATCCGTCTGTCAGCGGGCGGAGATCGCTGTACTGACCAGCCGAAGGGACATCCACAGCTGGTCCCCCGACCTTGTCCTGAGCATCAAGCATCGCTCCAACATCATAGCTAAGGGAAAGCATCGTACCATCGGGGCTAATCACCCCGGTCGCATTGGAATTATCAGAAGCAGAAGTTCCCTGACCGGCGATGTAACCTTCACCGTTAACCTGGAGGCTCGTCCATGTCACGTCCGGGACGTTCCACTTCACAGACCCATCCGGCGCATATCCATGACACGTGGATTGACCGCATACGACAAGCGTGTCAGCACCTGCTATGAACTGTGGATTCTCATTCCACAGGGAGTCCGCCCAGGTCACGTTGATGGGGTCGCCGGTCTCAATATCAAGTACTTCGCCCACTCGGTTGACCACCCAGTTTCCCCAGATACGGGCATCAAGCCATTGATCCTCACCGGCACGTTCCCACAGTTCTTTAGGCTCGTCACCGGAAATGTCGTAGGCCACGACGGTATCGTCCTCCCGCGCAGCTATCAGGTACGTGGCATCGACATCCAACACATAACTGTTATCGATGGACCATATGTCCGTCGTCCCCTGAATCCAGTTGGAGGAAAGGACAATTGGTTCGTTTGACGACGACGAAGGCTCCCACGCCGTCGTCGACCCTCCGGTTGAGGGTGATTGAGTAGCTGATGAAGTATGAGAGGCTGTGGGCGTAGACGTTGTCGGACCTGACGTTGCAGGCGCTCCATCCGTGGAATCGTTACAGCCTGAAAGAATGAGAGCAAGGCACGCTCCAGCTACAGTGATGCTGGAGTACCGAGAAGGTCGGGAAGAGAAAAAGAATCGACGATGCATGATGACCTCCTTGCCGTCGCAAATTCAGCGCGACTGGTCTGAAAAAGTCCACGTATGCCGTGTGTTTGATCCTACGCGACAGGAACAGCCAGGTCTCCTCTCGGTACCAAACCGTGACGCGCGTAGGTCAAAATTGTTATGCGGACGCGGATCCTAACTGGGAATCCCAGCGTTTTCTGCACCGTGTACGGCATATGGAACGCTGTGGTACCCGCGTGAAAAACGTACCCGGCGGCAAAATGTGTCGGAGGCTCGTGGTGAACTAGAGCCATGAACATTTCGATTCCTGTCTTCGTATTCCTCGCGCTTGTATTCGTAGCCCTAGGCGGGGCCGTTGGATACTTCTTTGCGCAGGTAAAGATGGCTCGTGCCCCGCAGCAGGAGGCACAGGAATTAGCTCGGATACAGTCAAATGCCGCTGCCGCTGTGGCACGGGCTGAGCGCCTCGAAGAGGAGAACAACTCCCTCATTGATCGTGCCCGTACCGATCAGGATGTCTTGCGGGCGCTCGCTCCCTTGGCCCAGCAACTCGACACCATGAATAGGCGTGTTCAAGGCCTTCAGGAAACACAGGTGGCCCAGCGCGCCGAGCTGCAGGAGCAGCTCGGGCAGGCGAACCGTACACAACGGGAACTTGCACGTGAAACGAGCTCCCTTCGCACCGCACTTACATCGAACTCCGCCCGTGGTACCTGGGGAGAAATTGAGCTGCGCAGAATCGTCGAGGCTGCGGGAATGATCCCCCACGTGGATTTCTCACTACAGCAATCCACGGGCCAGGTGTCCGAATCGGGCTCTGCCTCCCGCCCTGACCTCACGGTACATCTGCCCGGAGGCTTCCACCTTGCCGTCGATGCCAAGGTTCCTCTCAGCGCTATGCTGCGTGCTCAGGACATCACAGGTCAAGATGCGGCGGCGCGCCGCGCTCGAGCGGAACTCATGTCTGAGCACGCCAAGGCCATGCGTGCACACATCAATGAGCTGGCTAAACGCGACTATCCGGCCCAGTTCCCCGGATCACCCCAGTTCACCGTCATGTTCCTACCCGCCGAATCACTACTTTCTGAGGCACTTGCCGCGGACGCAGCTTTACTAGAGGACGCACTACGCCTAGGCATCACGCCCACCTCCCCCAGCTCGCTCCTCGCGCTTCTCCGCGCCGTGGCAACGATCTGGGCCTCAGCGCAGGTCACCGAAGAAGCACAGGAAATCATGTATCTGGGGCGCACTCTTGTGCAGCGTCTCAACACCGTCGCAAGCCATCTGGATTCGCTGGGTTCCTCGCTTCAGCGTTCCGTCACCGCCTACAACCGCACCGTTGCCTCAATCGAGTCCCGATTGCTCGTGACCGCGAGGTCTTTCGAGTCCATCGATTCCCCGCTAGCGACACCCAAGGAGGTGAGCTCAGAGAAAGGGCAGGTTCGTCATTTCACCTCGGGGTTGCTGAGTCCTGGGGAGGAAAGCTGAGCAGTGAAGCTGCAAATGACACCTGAAGAATACTGTGAATGACACCTGAAAAGTAAGGAGACCGGTGCGGGAAGGAAACAGGCGCAGCACGGAAAAGCACCAGGAGCATTGCCTACCGCAGGTACTTGCTGCCCTCACGAACGGAAAGCGGTGCCAATCCGTCACGGTGTTCTGCAATGAATTCGCTGACCCATGCCGGATTTGCTTTGGAGAAGTCACGCAGGGCCCAGCCAATAGCCTTGTTAATGAAGAACTCATCTGAACCCAAGTTTGCCACGAGAATCTTGTGGAGAGCTTCCGTATCTGTGGCGTCCTTACGGCCAAGCTGATGGATAATCGCGAGGCGACGGATCCAAAAGTCGCTGTCGTTTCCCCACTCCACAACAATCTCACGCGCCTCGGGCGAGGCGGCGGCAATCACGCCCACTGTCTTCTGGAGAGCATCGATGGAATCCCACCACTGTTTGGAGGCCGCCAGTGCTTTGATCCGGGGTAGGTCCTCAACCGTCAGTTTCTTACGCACGGCATATAGATAGTCGCACGCAACGTATTGGAACTCCCGCTGTGGTAACGCCCAGCACTGCGCCACAAACCCCCAGTCAGGGTGGGTATCCTTGCGTGCTACTGCCAAATATGGGCGCTCAATCGGCTTGCGCAAAGTACCTGGAAGACCAAGAAAGGGAAACTGACCGCGCATGTACTTGGCCATAGGGTCAGCGTTTGTCGAATCCGCCGCCGCGAAAAGCTCACCAATGAGGCGCGCGCCATCCATTTGGGTATCGAACGGATCCTCCGTCTGAGAATCGGAAGGATCCGCTGGCTGAAGGTCGAAAGTGTCTCCGAGAGAATTCTGCGAGCCAGAACCTGATCGCACTGTATCCTCAGCAGCCTCCGTCGGGTCAGCGTCCATCGTCACCGTGCCACCTTCGCAAGCAGCAGGAGGCTCTCCTGCTGCTTCGCGCCAGCACGATTAGCCTTCACGATTGGCTCGGCGCTCACGCGCCTTAATCGGGCGATCAGGTTGCACACCTGTGGCCTTGAGATCCGCGCGGAGGTTCTTGGGCAGGGTGAAACGGATGTCCTCGTTCGCCGTCGTCACAAGTTCAACTTCCGGATAACCCAGCCCGTGAAGCTTCTCCACAACCTCACGCACCAAAATCTCGGGAACTGAGGCACCAGATGTCAAACCCACGGTTGTGACGCCCTCAAGCCATTCCGGGTCCACCTCATCCGCAGTATCAACGCGGTAAGCAGCACCGGCACCGTATTCCAGCGCAACTTCCACAAGCCGCACCGAGTTCGAGGAGTTAGCTGAACCCACAACGATAACGGCATCGCAATCAGGAGCCATCGCCTTGATTGCACCCTGGCGATTCTGCGTGGCATAGCAGATATCGTCTGACGGCGGATCAATGAGATGAGGAAACCTTTCTCGGAGCAGATGGACCGTCTTGAGAGTTTCGTCAACTGACAGGGTGGTCTGTGAAATCCACACAACTCTCTCTGGATCGCGCACGGTCACTTGGTCCACATCTTCGGGACCATTGACCACCTGAATGTGTTCGGGAGCCTCACCCTGAGTACCCTCAACTTCCTCGTGACCGGTGTGGCCAATGAGGAGGATATCGTAATCGTCCTTGGCAAAACGGACCGCCTGCTTATGGACTTTCGTTACCAGTGGGCAGGTGGCGTCAATCGTCTCCAATTGCCGAGCAGCCGCCTCCGCATGAACCTGAGGCGAAACTCCGTGAGCGGAGAATACGACGCGAGCGCCTTCGGGCACCTCTTCCGTCTCGGACACGAAAATGGCTCCGCGCCTGCTCAACGTCTCCACAACGTACTTGTTATGCACGATCTCTTTGCGCACATATACCGGTGCGCCGTACAGCTCCAAAGCCTTCTCGACGGCATCAACCGCCCGGTCCACCCCGGCGCAGTATCCGCGCGGAGTCGCCAGAAGAATCCGATGCCCATCCGGTGAAGGACTCGACGGCACCGCGGAAGGAAACGCTGAAGCACCCGCCAAGGAAATGGTGGGACCGGAATCAAGGGCAGCTGACGATTCTAGGGCAGTCACCCCCTCAGCGTACTTGGGATCACTCCATAAACGCGAGAGCAACGGAACACAACCTACTCACGAAACGAAACGCTATCGACGCACGCGTTACCCCGGTAGAGGGGCCACAGCCCGCTCCTATAACGACCACGCGCACTATCCCTTTAAGACTCTGGAATGACTCCATACTTCGCGAAGAAGATCACCATTTCTTCCCGGTAGGACGCAGGGCACAGAGTTTCTTGGTTTCGTAATGTCAATATGGGTGCATGGCGTCAAAGATTCCAGTGCCTCCTGACCTTCCTCAGCAGGCAGCAGCAACCTCCCCGGAGCGGCCGTGGCCCCTCCGGCTGTTGTCTGCAAAAATCAAGGAATATGTGGCCGCCATGTCGCGCCTGTGGGTTGAAGGCGAAGTCATTACGCTGCAACGCCGCCCGGGCGCCAAAGTCCAATTCCTGACGCTACGTGATGTGGAAGTCAACAATTCCATCACCGTCAAGATTATGACGTTCCTGCTTCCTGATTCTGTGCAGTCGGGCAGCCGCGTCGTCGTCTGCGCTAAGCCAGATTTTTACGAGGGCAACGGCTCCCTCTCGCTCTGGGCAGACGAAATCCGTCCCGTAGGTCTTGGCGATCTTCTCGCGCGCATCGAACTTCTCAAGAAGCAGTTGGCCGCCGAAGGCCTCTTCGATCCGCGCCGTAAGCTTCCCCTTCCCTTCCTCCCTCGCAAGATTGGCCTTATCTGCGGCCGTAATACCAAAGCGAAAGAAGACGTCGAGGTCAATGCGACCAAGCGCTGGCCCGCCGTCGCCTTTTCCACGTGTGAGGTCCAGGTCCAAGGTAACGGGGCCGTTGAGGCGATGCTCAGCGCCCTGTCCACTCTGGATGCCGATCCCGAGGTCGATGTCATCGTCTTCGCCCGTGGTGGAGGAAGCGTGGAGGACCTTCTCCCCTTCTCTGATGAGCGGCTGGTCCGGGCTGTCGCAGCGGTCACCACCCCCGTTGTATCTGCGATTGGGCACGAAGGCGACAATCCACTGCTCGATTTTGTGGCGGATCTGCGCGCATCCACTCCCACGGATGCTGCCAAACGCATCGTACCTGACGTTACCGAGGAGTCCGCCGGGATCGCCGAAGCCCTTGTCCGCGGCCGCCGAGCCATTGCCGCTCGTCTTGACGCTGCGCAGTGGGATCTCGACGCGCTGCGAGCACGCCCGGTTCTCGCTCAGCCTCAGATTATGGTGGACATGCGCCAGGACAATCTCACTATGCTCCGCCAATGGCTGTTCCACCACACCACCGCTCAGATCAACCACGCAACCGCGGAGATTGGTACGGCGCTGTCCCAGCTGCGAGCGCTGTCACCGCACGCAACGTTGGCGCGTGGGTACGCCATCCTCCACAAAGATGACGGCAGCATTGTCAGCAATGCAACATCCACGCACCCTGGAGAATCGGTGCGCGCAGTATTAGCCTCAGGTTCTCTCGGTCTCACAGTCACATCCGCCACCCCGGAAGTCGCGTCCGCCGATTTGCCAGCCTCTTCGTCCAATCAAGGAGTTCACCGTGGTTGATTCGTCAAACCCCACCAATAGTCCTCATATCGGGATTGACGAGCTCTCCTACGAGGAAGCGCGTTCGCGTCTCGTCGAAATTGTGACTCGGTTGGAGCAGGGATCTATTTCCCTGGAAGAGTCCCTCGCCCTCTGGGAACAGGGTGAGGCCCTGGCACGGCACTGTCAATCATGGCTCGATGGTGCCCGCAAACGCCTCCAGGCCGCCCAGGACCAGCAGAACGCCACCCCCGTCAGCTCCGACCACTCGTCAACGACACCTTCCAATACACCCGCGGACTCCTCCACCGCTAACGATGACAGTGAGGACATACCGTGAGCTGCTTGGTTATTGGTGAAGCTCTCGTGGATATCATTCGAAGCCACGACGGCACACTATCCCGCCATCCCGGCGGATCAATGCTGAACGTAGCTATTGGGTTACGTAAACTCGGGCGAACAGTCCGGCTTGTCACCGATTTCGGCTTAGATAACGACGGCGACCTACTAGCTGAGTACGCCGCTTCCAACGGGCTCGAACTCTGGCTGCGAGCGGATGCGGAGCGTACCAATCCCACGTCGGCAGCCCGCGTAGACCTTCACGAGGACGGAACTCTCTCTTACGATTTCGACTTTACCTGGGACATTCAAGACACCCCGACATCAGCCGCATGCAAGCTTGACTTGGAGGTTCTTGCACCTCAGTGCGTGGCTTTCGGCTCTTTCTCAACTCACATTGCGCCTGGAGCTTTCAAGGTGCGGCATTGGATCGAACAGCTGCGCGAAAACGCCACGATCTTCTACGACCCTAATATCCGAGAAGCACTCATCAACGATCTTTCCGAGACCCGCAGGATAGTTGACTCCTCGGTAGCCCTCTCGGATATCGTCAAGGCCTCCGTCACGGATCTTCGCACGCTCTACGGTCAACTTGTTGATCCAGCACAGGTAGCTCGGCGATGGCTGTCACTCGGCCCCGCGCTTGTCATCATCACCCGTGGTTCTGATGGGGCGGATGTTTACTCCGCGCGCGGCGGCGTCTTCAATCAGCCCGCTCCGCATGTTGCTCCTGTAGATACCGTCGGCGCGGGGGCAGCATTCTTTGCCGCACTCATCGACGGGATCACCCGCATTTCGATGGATGGCGCCCATAATCGCGAGTACCTCAGGGATATCAGCGATGCCAGCCTGCATACCCTGATCGCGTACGCCTCGACAGCAGCGGCAGTTACTGTGTCACGTGCGGGCGCAAGCCTTCCTACCCGCGCCGAACTCATTGACCATCACGAGTTCTATCAAACGAGCGGCATGACAGGAATGCTCAGGCGCTAGCACCCCAACTCGCGTCCTAGCGCCCGAGCCTGCGATCACGATGCGCATAGTCGCGCAATGCACGCAGGAAGTCAGTGCGGCGGAAGTCCGGCCAGAACACTTCGCAGAAGTACAACTCGGTGTGCACGGACTGCCACAGCATAAATCCGCTCATGCGCTGCTCTCCGGAGGTGCGAATGACGAGGTCAGGATCTGGCTGTCCCTTGGTGTAGAGGTGCGCGGTGATGTCATCAAGAGAGATCGATTCAGCGACCTCGGTGATTGTTCGCCCGGCCTCGGCTTCTTCGCGTAGAAGCTCGCGGACAGCGTCAGTAATCTCCTGCCGGCCCCCATACCCCACGGCGATGTTCACCTGCATACCATCGACGTCCCTCGTCCGCTCTTCTGCCCTACGTAGGCGCTCGCGTTCGACCTCGGGGAGCATATCGAGGTTTCCCACCATCGTCAGGTGCCATGTGCGAGAGTCCGCGAGAGTCTCGACGGCGTCGCAAATAATCCCGACCAGTTCGTGCAGTTCCTTCTCGTCACGCTTGAGGTTGTCCGTAGACAGCAGCCAGAGCGTAACGATCTTGATCCCCGATTCGTGACACCACTCCAGAAACTCCGACATCCTGTCCGCACCCTTGCGGTGCCCATAAGCTGCGGGTTGTCCAATTTCACGCGCCCACCGTCGATTGCCATCGAGCATGATCGCAACGTGATTGGGCAATTTTGCCGAGGAAAGTTCATTAATGAGTCGACGTTCATAGAGCCGATAAAGAAATAACGGAACCTGCACGGCTCTCCCCTCTCATCTTTGTCACCTCAGATTAGCCTCTCACGAGCCATATCATGACATTACGCGTGGAGTTTCGCTATTTTTTGTCCAAAGGCTTTCCGACGACGGCGAATTTTCACCTCACCCCACGTGACCTCGCCTACCTGTGCCCATTTTCTCTTCCTTTGAGGACATAGCCCGAACGTAGAATGGTGCTGCTAGTAGCCAATGTGAGTGGCACTGTCACCATTGAGGAGCACAAGATGTCCGCATCCGTCGAGAGTTCACGACGCTTACAGGATGAGCACCCATCATCCACCAACAAGATCGCACGCCGTAAGGCGCGCTTGGATTCCTTGCCTAAACCAAAAGCACGAGGTTGGATTCATGCGATCACAGCGCCATTGGCGTTAGCTAATTCAATCGTCCTTGTGGTTATGGCTCCCACAACAACACTGCGCGCGATGTGTGTGGTGTTCGGTATCTCCGCCGTTGTCCTCTTTGGAAACTCAGCGGTATATCACCTGGGCCGGTGGTCCGTGAAGGTCCACTCGATTCTTCGTCGTATTGACCACTCAAACATCTTCTTGCTCATTGCCGGCACCTACACGCCACTGTCAGTCGCTCTTCTCCCGGGCCAAACGGCAGCACTTGTTCTCACGATCGTGTGGGCGGGAGCCCTTGGTGGAATCATCCTCTCGGTCTTCAAGCCCACAGCACCGCGGTGGTTGTATACCCCGCTCTATGTTGCTTTGGGATGGGTGGCCGTCTGGTTCCTTCCCACTTTCTGGGAGACGGGCAGCCCCACGATTGTGTGGCTGATCATCGCTGGAGGTATCGCCTACACGCTCGGGGCGGTGTGCTACGGTCTCCGCTGGCCGAACCCATGGCCTAAGGTATGGGGGTTCCACGAGTTCTTCCATACCGGAACCCTTGTCGGGTACACCTGCCATGCGGTGGCCGTGTGGATGGCCGTCATGAGTGTGGCCTAGGTAAGGGCAGCGGCTGTTCCATAACGGAATTCTGCACTAGTGCTGCAAGCTTTCACAGGGCAGGGCCTGCGCGCGAAGTCACCGTTCTATGGCGGTTTTCGTGGGCAAGCACTGCCCTTGGTTATTGAGCCCCATGTCCTCAATGAAGGCCGTCCGCTAGTATGTGATCCGAAGAGGTCCCGTTCACTGGCCGCGCAATAGGTCCGGTTAATAAAAACCCTCGGCGCTGGTATCGTTGCCAGCAGAACAGCATGCCCATGACCGCGGGCATGATTTTTTTGTATTGGTGCCGCATAAGCGGCCCCCGAAACGTCAAAGGAGCATCCTATGGCAGAGGACACTCAGGGTACTTGGCTCTCACCTGCCTCGTTCGCCCGCTTGCAGGCCCAGCTGGAAGAGATGACCACGGTTCGCCGCGCAGAAATCGCTCAGAAGATTGAAGCCGCGCGCTCTGAAGGCGACCTCCGCGAGAACGGCGGATACCAGGCTGCTCGCGAAGAGCAGTCAAAGCTTGAGGGTCGTATCCTCGAACTCACCCATCTGTTGGAGAGCGCTCACGTCTCCGAACCGCCAAGTGCCGAGGTTGTCGGCCCCGGCACCGTCATCACGGCGTCCATCGCAGGCCTGGAGGAGCGCTTCCTTCTGGGGTCGCGCGAGGCAGCCGAGGATATTGAAGGCATCGAGGTGTACCCGGAAGGGGCTCCTCTCGGCCAGGCCATCATGGGGCTCAAGGCTGGCGACAAGACGTCGTTCAAGGCTCCGAATGGTCGCAGTATCCCAGTTGAAGTCATCAAGATCGAGTCCTTCGAAGGCTGAGTAACTGCCATGTTCCTATGGGAAGAGTCAGAAAAGAAGAAAATGGTCGCGCTGGAAGACGCTCTTCCGGGTCGCGACACACCGGTTCTGTCTGAGCCGCATCCTCACCTCGTTCTGGGAACCGATATTCTCGCGGATCCTCAGGATGATCAGGAAGTCATCTATCTCGCCTCCGGCTGTTTCTGGGGCGGGGAGAAGCTGGCGTGGGAACTGGGAGCGGACTCAACCGCCGTCGGTTATATGGGTGGTTTCACTCCGAATCCTACGTACGAAGAGGTGTGCACCGGTCTCACCGGACAGGCTGAAACAGTTCGTGTCCTCTACACCCCCTCAAAATTGAGTACCGAGGAATTGTTGCAGGCATTCTTCGAGTCGCACGATCCAACCAGCCTCAACCGCCAAGGTGGAGATATCGGCACCCAGTACCGTTCCGCCATCTTCACAACAACGCAGTCCCAGGAGGACATTGCGCACGCGATGGTGGAGGGTTACCAAAAGGCTCTCACTGAGGCCGGGCAGGGCACGATTGTCACCCAGATTCTCTCGGTTTTGGTCTCGGGCCCCTTCTACCCCGCTGAGGACTACCACCAGCAATACCTGGCGAAGAATCCGGACGGCTACCAGTGTCATGCGCGCACCGGAGTTGCGTGCCCGCTTCCCGGTTCCGGTCCGCTGGGCTCGGCCCAGTAGCGTGCAGGACTACTCCGAGTAGCTCGGTTTTCTCCTGGCATAAGAGACAACAGAAGCGGCCCGACGACGAATGGTTTCGCCGTCGGGCCGCTGTCTTACGTCGGTGCTCCGGTTTCTCACGCCCATGAAAAGCTACCCGGAGGTCACCTAAGGCGTCGCGTCTATTCGGCCGCGCCTACGTAACGGGCAAGGTACTCGCCCGTGCGTGTTGAACGGTCCGCAACCAACTGAGCTGGGGTTCCCTCAAAGATGACCCTGCCGCCGTCGCGCCCAGCTCCCGGACCCATGTCGATGATCCAATCGGCGTGAGCCATGACAGCCTGATGATGTTCGATGACAATAACGGACTTTCCCGAATCCACGAGGTGATCGAGAAGCCCAAGGAGTTGTTCGACGTCGGCGAGATGCAGGCCCGTCGTCGGCTCGTCGAGAACGTAGATCCCACCTTTTTCCGCCATATGCGTGGCCAGCTTGAGGCGCTGACGTTCACCACCGGACAGGGTGGTCAGTGGCTGGCCTAAACTAAGGTAGCCGAGGCCGACGTCGTGCAGCCGCTGCAGGATCTTCTGGGCCTGTAAAATCTTGCTCTCACCCGAGGAGAAGAAATCCAGGGCCGTATCAATCGGCATCTCAAGAACTTCACTGATGTCCTTGCCACCGAAATGATAGTTGAGGACATCAGGCTCAAAGCGACGCCCCTCACAGACCTCACAGGTGGTGGAAACACTCGCCATCATCCCGAGGTCCGTGTAGATAAGACCAGCGCCCTTGCAGTTCTGGCAGGCACCCTCGGAATTGGCCGAGAACAACGCAGGCTTGACCCCATTAGCCTTGGCAAACGCCTTGCGGATCGGTTCTAACAGGCTGGTATAGGTGGCCGGGTTAGAACGCCGAGACCCCTTAATTGAGGTTTGGTCCACTGAAATTACGCCGCTGTTCGAAGGAAGGGAATCGTGCATGAGCGAACTCTTGCCCGAACCAGCCACTCCCGTCACCACGGTAAGCACCCCCAAAGGAACGTCCACATTCACATTCTGCAGATTATGAGTGGTGGCGTTTTCGATATGAAGATGGGTGGTGGCCGTGCGGACCTTGTCTTTGAGTTGCACGCGGTCGGCGAAATGGCGGCCGGTTAAGGTATCCGACTGCGTGAGTTCCTCGACACTGCCCTCAAAGCAGATTTCTCCACCGCCACTGCCAGCGCGTGGACCAAGGTCAACGACGTGGTCAGCGATAGCGATGGTTTCCGGCTTATGTTCTACTACCAGCACAGTGTTGCCCTTGTCGCGCAGCTTAAGCAACAGCTCATTCATGTGCTGGATATCGTGCGGATGCAGACCCACGGTGGGCTCATCGAAGACGTAGGTGACGTCCGTCAGCGAGCTGCCCAGATGCTTGATCATCTTGGTGCGCTGGGCTTCGCCACCGGATAGCGAACCGGCTGGGCGATTGAGCGATAGGTAACCAAGGCCGATATCTACGAAGGAATCGAGGGTGTCGGTAAGGCCAGCGAGCAGAGGCGCCACCTTCGGATCCTCGATCCCCTTAATCCACTCGGCGAGGTCACTGATCTGCATCGAGGTGGCGTCGGCAATCGAGATCCCGGAGATTTTCGAGGCACGAGCGCCCTCGCACAGGCGTGTACCCTCACACGACGGGCAAATCTTGAAGGTTACCGCGCGTTCTACGAACGCGCGGTTGGCAGGCTGCAACGACTCCTGGTCTTTAGAAAACAAGGATTTCTGCAGTCGCAGGATGAGCCCCTCATAGGTGAGGTTCATGTTCTGGAACTTGATCTTCTGAGTCTCGGCATAGAGAAGGTTGTGGAGCTCCCGCTTACCATACTTCTCGATCGGCTTGTCCGGATCCACTAGGCCGGACGACGCGTAGATCTTCCAATTCCAGCCATCCTTCTTATAACCGGGAATCTTGAAGGGATCCTCATTGAGTGACTTCGTGGCGTCATAGACCTCGGTGAGGTCAATATCGTTGACGCGGCCCATCCCCTCGCACTCCGGACACATGCCGCCAAGAGAGACGAAAGTTTTCTTTGCGGCCTGCGTTTTATCGCCGCGATCCACCTTAAATGCACCGGTACCGCTCACCGTCGGGACGTTGAAGGAGAACGCCGGTGGTGGACCGTAATAAGGCTTCCCGAGACGAGAAAAGAGAATACGAAGCATCGCGTACACATCGGTTGCGGTGCCCACGGTAGATCGCGGATTCGCTCCCATACGTTCCTGGTCCACGATAATCGCCGTGGTGATCCCTTCCAGATGATCCACTTCGGGGCGATCAAGAGTGGGCATAAACCCTTGGACGAAGGCCGAATAGGTTTCGTTGATCATGCGCTGGGATTCGGCAGCGATAGTGTCAAACACCAACGAACTTTTTCCCGAGCCAGATACCCCGGTAAACACCGTAAGGCGGCGCTTAGGAATGTCGACGCTAATGTTTTTCAAGTTGTTCTCGCGCGCTCCACGAACCTTAATGGTGTCGTGACGATCGGCGAGGGGCAGGAGATTGTCGCTTGTCTGAGTATGCAAAGTGCCCGCCTTGTCGGTTGGAAGACTCCGCTCTCGCTACTGCGAGACCAGAGGATCGAGAGTACTTGACGGCGGGCTCACCGCACAAGAGTCTCTCCGCCACCAAAACTGATCCTCCCGTCAGCACGGTTCCCACCTGATCGCGGTACCCACACGACAAACAATCCTCGCGTAGCAAACTTTCCTATGCGAGAACCCAGTGCCCGAGGTGAAGCGTCCTACGCTTAAACTTAAAGTATCATCTACGAGAGGATTTTCATGGCAGTCACACTTCCCCAGGTCACCGGCGAATTCGGTGAGAACCCGGTACTCACGTTCCCGGAGAGCCCCGCACCGAGCGGGCTGCACGTCTCCGTCCTCAAAGAAGGCACCGGCCCCACCATTCAGGCTGGCCGCGAGATTGAAGTCAACTACCACGGTCAGATCTGGGGCGGCGGTATCTTTGATTCATCCTTCCTGCGCGGCGCTCCCGCTTCCTTCCCGATCGGTGTCGGCATGGTCATCCAGGGCTGGGACCAGGGCATCGTGGGCAAGAACATCGGTTCACGCTTGCTCATCTCGATTCCGCCGGAGAAGGGCTACGGCCTAGGCGGCCATCCCGGAGCCGGAATCAAGGGCACCGATACGCTCGTGTTCGTCGTCGACGTTCTGGGAATGAAGTAAGCGTTACCGGCTACGCAGCGCGGATCAGGCACAAACCATACGGCCGTATGACCCACCAGAGTCATCACGTACCGGGCCTATCCGCGGACTGAATACCTGATATACGCACATATACGACGAGGGGGACATCCAATTATGGATGTCCCCCTCGTCGTTGTTCTTCTCAGTTCTTCATCAACCGATACGATCCGCAGCTATTCGCTAACGATTCGAGGCCAAGATGGCGGCGATGCGCAGAACCTCAACGTAGATCCACAGGATCGTCATGACGATTCCGAAGGCGCAAGTCCACGCGAACTCCTTAGGTGCCCCATTGGCCACCGCAAGCTTGACGGTCTCAAGATCGCCGATCAGCATGTATCCGGCCACCGCAATGATGACCAGTCCAAGGATGATACCGAGGGAACCACTACGCATTCCGAAGCCACTCATCACACCGGTCCAGGTGAGAATCATGTTGAGGAAGCCGAAGAGAATGTAGGAGATCAGCACCACCATAACGATCTTGCGACCACGTGGCGTTGTGCGGACAGTTCCAGACATATGCAGGGCCACAGCTACGCCCACAACAACGGCAGTTCCGAGGACCGCCTGAATGGCCACGCCCGGGTAGAAGAAGTTCAGGGCACCGGTCAGGGCACCGAGGGCGATACCTTCAAGCAGCGCGTAGCCGATCGCGAAAACGGGCTTGACCATACGCTGGAAGGCCGCAATCATACCGAGCACAAAGGCCGCGAGCGAGGCGCCGATTGCCACCGGCATAACCATCTCCATCGGCATGAACGCCATCGTGCCAGCACCAGAGAGTACAGCGACAGCCAGAAGGATCAGGGTCTTGACCATGGCGTCGTCGTACGTCATTCCACCGGCACGGGCCTGTGGTTCGAAAGCGCCCTGCTGGGGAGCGTACTGCTGGTACTGGGACTGCTGGTCAGGGTAGTAGCCCTGCTGGGGGGCATACTGCTGCGCGTTCGGAGCTCCGTACTGGTTCGGGTAACCGTTGGGAGCCTGCTGCGGCATCGTGGGGGTAGTCGCATTCCCGCTGAAATAGGGGTTGCGGTTCATGACAGGATTGTTGCTCAATGTTCCTCCTAGGCGAATGAGCATGGTCGAGCACTGCAGAGCACAACTGCAGAGCAATGTTCTGCAAACATTCTAATGGACATAGTTGACATGCCGTAACCCAGGGTCTGCTCACAGCACAATGACGGGTGGGGAGTTCTCCTCACCGTGGCAACTTCTCGCAACACAATGCAACACAAGGTACGAATTCTCCACGGGGAGTCCGAACATGTTGCGTCGAGATGCGGGTCGGGTAACGTTGAGGCGTCAACGAAAGGATTCTCATGATTACCGTCGAGAACCTCGTCAAACGGTATGGATCAACCACCGCCGTCGACGACCTCAGCTTCAGCCTGACTCCCGGACGCGTAACCGGCTTCCTCGGCCCCAACGGCTCGGGGAAATCCACCACAATGCGCTGCATCGTCGGTTTGGATCGCCCAACAAGCGGGCGCTGCACAATCCAAGGTGTTGAGTATGGCAAACTCAAATCCCCGCTCACCACAGTGGGAGCGCTCCTCGACGGCAAGGCTTTTCATCCTGGCCGCACCGCACGCCAGCAACTCCAAGTAGTCGCCGACTCGCATGGTATTCCCTCTCGTAGGGTCGACGACGTCCTCGAACTTACCGGTATCACACAGGTTGCGAACAAGCGGCTGAAAGGCTTCTCTCTCGGCATGGGCCAGCGTCTTGGCATCGCCAACGCTCTGCTGGGAGATCCCGACGTCCTTCTTTTCGATGAACCGGTCAACGGACTAGATCCTGATGGCGTGCGGTGGGTGCGTGACCTCATGCGCACCCTGGCGGCCCAGGGACGCACCGTACTAGTGTCGTCTCATCTCATGAGCGAGATGGCCGTGACCGCTGACGATCTTGTGGTGATCGGGCGAGGCAAACTCATCGCCGCGGGTCCCGTGGCCAGCTTCACCGAAAGCGCCGCGCACACGGTCGTACACGTCTCCGGCCCCGATCTCGAAGCTCTTGCCCGCGTACTGGGAGCGGCTGGCATCGTTGCCCAATTCCAGCATCCCAACCAAGAATTCCCGCACGGAGTTCTGAACATTAACGGCGGGAACAAGGCCCAGATTGGACACCTGGCATACACGAACAACCTGGAACTTCACGAGCTCTCCGACACCCATTCGTCTCTGGAGGATGTCTTTATGGAACTTACTCGGCAGTCCGTGGAATACGGCTCGGGTGCTCCGGTACCGGGCATTCCTCTGGGCTACGGGCAGCAGCAGTTCTCTTCTCCGCAAGGCTTTGCTCCATCGTCAGGCCCCGCACCCCAGCAGGGTGTGTCACCTCAGCAACCCGCACCTCAATCGAATTGGCAGCCCACTACCCAGGAGGACGCACGATGAGTATCGCCCCTGTTCGTGAGCGTGTGCTTGATCCGCAGCGCTACCACGCATCGTTTATTCATTCTGTGCGTTCAGAGTTACGCAAACTCATAAATCTTCGCTCGTTCTGGATTCAATGCGCCGCGATGGTCATCATTTATGGCCTCATCATGTGGGGTGTAGGAGCCTCCCAAAGCTACGTTAACCAGGAAGGGAGCATCGCGATTCCCCTCAACGCGCAGGCCGTCACCGCCGGCATTCCCTTCCTCATTATCTTCCCCATCGTGATCGGTGCGGGGGCTGTGACCAACGAGTATTCCTCCAACACCATGCGCACCACAGCGCTCGCCGATCCCAGCCGCGTGCGTTCCTATCTCTCCAAACTCACCGCAATTGGTATTCTCACTGGTCTTCTCAATCTGTTGGTGACATTGGTATCCATGCTCATCTACATGGTCGAAGTGGGCGGGCGTTGGCACTTCGGTGGAGGTAATGGGCGGGCGCTCATTATGTTCTGGATGGTTCTGACGGTTGGCGCTATCATGGCCGCCTCACTTGGCTACATCGTCCGGTCGACGGCAGCCACCATCACCGTCTCAATGCTTCTTCTCTTCGTATCCCAAGCGATCGTCATCATCAATCTTGACTGGGTACGCGAAACTCTCATTCACTTCATGCCGGTCAACATTATGAGTGCCGCCACCAGCACCGAATTATGGAACTCGGTGTCAGGTGGCCAGGGACTCTCATGGTCTCAAGCGGGGATAGTCTGGGTGGTGTACGCCGTCGTCGTCGGAATTCTCGGACTCGTCCGCTACCAGCGTTCTGACATCTAGGGGCGTTCCGATATCTAGGCCCGTGGCATAAGGTGAAGCCATGAGCGAAGAGAACACACCTTTAACAGACGGAACTCCGGTCGCAACGATTGATTTCTACGGAGCGGAGTGGTGCCGAGATTGCCGCAGGTCTAAGAAGCTTCTGGACAATCTCGGCGTTTCCTACATTTATCACGATCTCGAGACAGAGGAAGGTGCGCCTGAGCGCGCCACCGAGATCAGCGGGCAGAAGCACATCCCCGTTGTTCACTTCTCGGACGGCACGTTCCAGGTCGAACCGAGTGACCCCGAGCTTCGCGAGAAAGTCATCGCCCTCGGCTTGTACGCGGAATAGGTCAGATCAGTCCCAGTTCCGAAAAGGCGATCCGGAGCCCCTCCTGCTGGGGCCCCGGAACAGCCATGTCCGCCACATCAAGCACCCGCTGATCCGAACCGACAGCCACTCCTACTCCCGCGTGAGCCAGCATTTCAACATCGTTGAGTCCGTCTCCGCAAGCGACAGTGTCCGCCACATTGGCACCAAGATATTCGACGACGACGTCGATACCCACCGCCTTGTTGATATCACTCGGTTGAAGCTCGCCCGATGACTCGCCCCTATCCTCAATGGAGCTGGGGAGAGCCTGGACAGCATCACCAATCTCGCGCGCGAGATCAACGATCCGTGCGCGAGAATGTATCACCGTGATCTTGCTGAAAGAGACCCCATGGAGATCGTCGCGGACCCGAAGCCGGTCGAGCATATCCGAGTGCGTTCGGAACAGCTGACGCAGGCGCTCCTCGGCAGCGGTTCGCACGTACACATGGTTAGGCGACTCAAGAATGTACGTTCCGTCGTAGGCGTCGAGGAGATTAACGGCACGATGTGCCACGTCCTCCGCAAAACGTCTATCTGCAAGAACCTTGCCGTCAATGAGAACGTAACCTCCTGCGGCACATACAAGTCCGTCAAAACCCAGCGCCCGAACATCTTCACTCACGCCACTAAGAGGGCGCCCCGTACATAAGAACACCAAGTGGCCGGCCGCCTGCACTTCTTTCAACGCCTGCACATGCCCGGGAGGAACCACACCCCAATCAGCGAGAGTTCCATCAAAGTCCAGGAAAATCATCTTCTTGCCTGGCACGTACTTTTCTTTTGCAGAGCCCACTGCGCGCACGTCCTTTCTCGGCATCTCATCGATGCACCTCGACCATCCTAGAAGGCTCGTCACCGATATCCCAGAGATGTTCACTACGCTCCACTAGACGTACTACGTCAGACGTAGTACGCTGAACGTAGACAAGCGGAAGGAGGAACATGATCAGTGCAGACGCAATCCGCGGCTATATCGACATCATGATCCTGTCAATCCTGCGGGGACGCCCCTCCTACGCCTACGAACTAGCCAAAACCATTGGCGAGCTTTCGGATGGCCAATACAACATCAAACAAACCACGCTGTATTCAGCAGTCAAGCGCCTCGAGACAAGTGGCTGGGTGGAATCTTTCCCCGGCGTCTCGGAGTCCGGAAAACAACGAACGTATTATCAACTCACCCCGGTTGGAGACGACGGTCTCGTCGCCAAGTGCCAGGAATGGGAGGCGACAAAATCCGTCGTCGACCGCTTCGTGA
This sequence comes from Actinomycetaceae bacterium, assembly GCA_039812645.1. GTDB lineage: Bacteria > Actinomycetota > Actinomycetes > Actinomycetales > Actinomycetaceae > Ancrocorticia. Next base: position 17,145 of record JBDIAV010000021.1, on the reverse strand, counting down.
AGGGAATCCTCTAAATGGACGTCATCAATGCCTATCTGGAGACAATGTTTTCTCCCTATCCGCAGACTCCTCGCCTCCTTGAGGCAAAGGAAGATCTCCGCGGGATGATGGAGGACGCTTACAACGAAGCCATCGCGGCTGGGCGCTCGAATAACGAGGCTGTCGGTAAGGTCATCACCGAGTTTGGAAATCTCGACGAACTCGCCCCGGTTCTGGGAATTGCTTCCGACATTCGTCCAACGACTACGCCGTCAGCCTTCCCCGACCTGGGCGCAGCTTCCCCAACGGGAGGATTCTCCCCTACAGCTGGAACATTTTCCCCCGCCGAGTCCTACGGATCGTCCGGATCCTACGGTTCAACCCCCGGGTCAACCTACGACGAATTCAGCTACTCACACCCGGCCCACCCAACCATCACATTGCAGGAAGCGATGGCCTACTCGGAGGCAAAGTACCGCACCCGTCATCTTTTGGGCGCAGCGGTCGCACTCTTCACAGTCTCGCCGTCGTTACTCATTCTTCTCGCCGTACTCGGAAGCAATCCCCGATTCCCCGTCGGGGAGGACGTTGGCGCCCTTATCGGGCTGGTTACGCTTCTTGTCATCGTCGCAGTCGGTGTCATGCTCATCATGCAGCGCCAGCAGGCATTCCAGTCCTTCGAAAATATCAATGAGGGTCACTTTGAGCCGGATCCCACCGTCACGGCATGGGCGAAAGAACAGCGATCGCTGTACGAGGGTTCTCGCAACCGAGCACTGCTCATAGCGATCATCCTCTGGATCCTTTCCGCTATCCCCACTGTCGCGTCAGGGTTATTGTCCGAATCGGCAGGGCGCTGGGGAGAGCAACTACCCGGCATTGGGGTGCCTGTCACCTTAATTATCGTGGCGCTTGGACTCTTCATCTTCTTGCCTGCCAACTGGGCAGCTTCCGTCGCTGATACCTTGAGCGATCCCGAGCCCAACGAAGAAGAAATCGAGAACTCTTTCCCTCGTCCCATCCGCGTAGCAAACGCAATGCTGTGGCCGCTCACCTTGCTGGTCTTCTTTATCTGGAGCTTCGGCTGGCACGCTTGGAACATCTCGTGGATCGTCTGGCCGATTGCAGCTGCCGTCGCCGGAGTTATCTCCGCCGTCGGCCATGCGTGGGGCAGCGGGCGAAACTAGGCAGAGTCGCTTCCTCAGTAGCCTCTGAGCAGCAAGCCGTGCCGAATACGGCGAGGGATGTCACCGTGGAGGCCACTGAGGAAACAAGTTCCTAGACCTTCCCGGACCGATCAGTCAACACCCTCGCTAAACTCGCCCAGCGGTGGCAGGATCGGAGAAAGATCTGCTCTTCCAGGAGGGACGATGGACATCAAGATCAAGCGCGTATACGAGGACGCCACTCCCGAGGACGGCTACCGCATCCTTGTCGACAGGCTCTGGCCACGCGGGGTAGCCAAGGCGGACCTCGTCATGGATGAATGGGGCAAGGATGTCGCTCCCTCAGCTGAGTTACGGAAGGCTTGGCACCACGGCGACATTGACGACGCCGAATTCCGCTCGCGTTATGCGGCAGAACTGGATGGAAATCCTGCCGTCGCCACCCTCGCAGAGAAGGCCTGTCACGGCACGTTAACGCTGCTTATAGCTGCAAAAGACGTGGAGCGGTCCCACGCGCACGTACTCGCTGACGCCATCGCTCACGCTTCGTAAGCCAGTAAACCCTCGAAGGGTATTGCGGTGTGGTGAACACGCGTTTACTCTATAAACATGCGTTCACCAGAGGAACCACCAGACACACGAGAACGAATCCTCACCGCCGCGATTGCACGATTCGGCACACACGGATTTCGCTCCTCGTTGCGGTCAATTGCTGCGGACGCCGATGTCAGCGCAGCCCTCATCATCAAACATTTCTCGTCGAAAGAAGGGCTCCGCGAAGCCTGCGACGAACGCGTTCTTGACATCGTCGGAGTGTCCAAGAGTGCCGTGATGCAATCCAAGGACCTGCGCGGCACGATCCTCTCCCACATGGCTTCCTTCGACGAATTACAACCAATTCTCCACTACTTTGTGCGCACCCTGTTCGAAGGAGGCGCGATGACCCGCCACATGCTCACAGAAATGCACACGCACGCCCTGGACTGGATGAAAGAGGGCATCGAGGCAGGGCATATCAAACCGTCACAGAATGAAGATCTCCGCGTCAAACTGGTGATTGGAATGTCCATCGGATGGATTTTTCAGTCCTTGGTTCTCAGTAACAAGGACTTGTCGGACGTTGACACCAAGTTCTGGGTCGATATGGAAGAAGGCCTCTTGCAGGCATCACTGGAGCTTTACACCGAAGGCCTACTCACTCGGAGCACGATGCTCGATGAGTACATGCTTTATCGCGGCGATCCGCCCGCGGAGGGATAGCATTCCATCCGGCGCCGAAGCCACAGCTTCTTGCGCCTACGATTCTGGCGCGCATAATTCAGACGCGCCTGCGGTTTCACTTCACCACCCCATGCCTTCGGTGAGAACGACGGCACCCATTTTTACCAAATTTGTTCATGAAAGGGATACATCATGCCCGCCCACCTCGCTTCGGGGAACTCAACCCCCGTCATTGATCTCCAGAATGTCACCAAAAACTTCGGCAAAGTCGAGGCACTTCGGGGCCTCAGCCTTGGCATAGAGCCAGGAGAAGTGCACGGCTTCCTCGGTCCCAACGGCGCAGGCAAGTCCACTACCATACGGATTTTATTGGGGATTCTTCGCCACGACGGCGGCACCGTCCGCCTATTTGGAGCGGACCCGTGGCATAACGCCGTCGCCCTTCATCGGCGCCTCGCCTATGTTCCAGGCGACGTGGAGCTATGGCCAAATCTTACCGGAGGCGAGGCGATTGACCTGTTTGCGCGGCTACGCGGCGGGGTCAACGTCAAGAAGCGCGACGAGCTTATCGAGCGCTTCGATCTCGATCCGCGCAAGAAGGGGCGCACCTATTCCAAGGGCAACCGGCAGAAGGTGGCGCTTATTTCAGCGCTTGCCTCCGACGTCGAGCTTCTTCTACTGGACGAACCTACCGCTGGCCTCGACCCACTCATGGAAGCGGTGTTCCAGGAATGCATTCGCGAGGTGAAGGAGGCCGGGCACACCGTCTTGCTTTCCAGCCACATCCTCGCCCAAGTGGAGGTTCTCGCCGATCGCATCTCTATTGTCCGTAAGGGCAAGATCGTCGAAACCGGCTCGCTCACGGACCTGCGTCACCTGGGGCGCACCACCGTCACGGTGACCACCACCCAGCCCCTCGCCGACCTTGCCGGATGGGACGGCGTCCACGATCTTCACCCCGAGGGCAAACAGACCAGCTTGAACGTGGATACGGCACAGCTTCCCGAGGTGATGCGCGAGTTGGCACGGCGCGACATCCACGCCATCAACGCCACTCCCCCAACTCTTGAGCAGTTGCTGCTGCGCCATTACGGGGACGAGTTGAACGGACATCTCTCATGAGTACGACGACGGCGCCTCGCCTCCGTGCGGCAGGGACAACCCCAGCCCAATCCAATGCTTTTACAGGCACAATGGACCTTCTTCGGTTTATCCTGCACCGCGATCGCATTCGCTTTCCCGCGTGGGTTCTCGGGATCACAATGCTCGTGGTTTATGTCTCCAATGCCATCGGATTCATCCTTGATGACACCACGATGCAGAGCTTCGCCATCATGGCCTCGAACCCCATCATGGGGCTTATCGGTGGGCCCGGATATGGCTTCGAGCACATTAGCGTCCCCCTCATCATCGTGGGCATCTATGGGCTCTACATAATGCTTGCTACCGCACTCATGAGCATAACGACGATATCCCGTCACACCCGGATTGAGGAGCAAACCGGACGGGCCGAGCTAATACGCGCCAACGTGGTAGGGCGGCATGCACAGCTCACAGCGACACTCATCGTGGTTGCGGCCATGAACATTCTTACGTCTTTCGCCGTCGCTGGCGCGTTTTATTTTTCCGAGGCGCGGCCGGATTCTCTTGGTCCCGTGTTGCTCTTCAGTACAAGTGTGGGAGCAGCGGGGCTCGTCTTTGGCGGGGTCGCCGCCATAACGGCCCAGCTTTCCCCATACTCTCGAACCGGTTCCGGTATCGCAGGAATCGTTCTCGCTATCGCTTTCGTTATTCGAGGCTTGGGGGATATGTCCGCCATCCAGCATGGCAATCTCACGTGGCTCTCATGGCTTTCCCCGCTCGGATGGTCCCAGCAAACTGCACCTCTTGTACTCAATCGCTGGTGGCCGCTCGTGTACTCGTTGGTGTTAACTGCTGTACTCGTGTCCTTCGCCTATCGACTGCTTGATCGCCGTGATCTTGGATCGGGCATTTTCTCTGAGCGGCTTGGATCACCACGGGCACCACGTTGGCTCGGGAATCCCCTGGCACTCGCGTACCGGTTGCAGCGGCCCTCACTTATCGGCTGGTCCGTTTCACTCTTCCTCCTGGGAATTGTCCTCGGTGCATTCTCCCAGCCCATGCTCGAAGCCATGGACGACCTGCCACCGGAGATCGCCCAGCTCATGGGCGGATCCGGAGGGCTGCTCGACGGCTATCTCGGATTCATGGGACTTTATTTCGGCATTATGGTGGCGGTATACGCCATCCTCTCAATCCAGTACCTCAAAACCGAAGAACAAGGCACGCGTACTGAGCCGGTTCTCTCGGCGGCCGTGGGGCGCTTCCAGTGGCTCGCAGCCTGGACCACTGTGAGCGCCGTCGGCTCACTCATCCTCATGACTCTGGCCGGAGTCGGTACCGCGGCGGGGGCAGCAATCAGCGGCGTGGGTGACTGGCAGCTCTATGGGGAAACAGTGCTTGGCCACATCATTCAGGTAGCACCAGCATGGCTGTTACTGGGTGTTGCCGTCGCTCTCTACGGGTTCCTTCCGCGAGCTGTCGGGGCAGTGTGGGTGCTGTTTGGCTACGGCGCATTCATGAGCCTGTTCGGCCAGATGCTTCAACTTGGGTCTCCGTGGCAGGATTTCTCCCCGTTCTCGCACGTCGGGCAATATCCCGGTGCTGAGATTTCATGGAGCTCATTCGCAGCTCTTGCCGCTCTCTCGGCTGCCGCCTTCCTGGTGGGTGCCCTTGGTTTCCGACGGCGCGATCTCATCACGGCGTAGGCCCCACTTCCCAGCAGCAATCGCAATTGTTATACAGATACATTCCGTCACCCTCTAGGCAGTTTCCTATAACTTGTAGGAATCTACCTAGAGGGTGTAGATTACTTCCCATGCCCCGAGCCAATATCAACGAGCAGGTTGTTCTTTCAGAAGCCCTCGCCCTCGCAAACAACGAAGGCCTGGAAGCTGTCACCGTTTCGTCGGTAGCACGTAAGCTCGGAGTTCGCCCCGCAAGCCTCTACTCACACGTGCGCGACCGGGATAGCCTCTTTGCTGGCATCCACAAGCTCGCCTTGAATGAACTTGCCGAGAGAGTATCGCACGACGTTGCCGGGCGTGCCAGTACCGAAGCTCTCATTGCCCTCGCCGACGCCCACCGCTCACTCGCTATCGAGCAACCCGGCACATGGGCGATCCTGCAGCAAGCCGCACCGCCCGAGGTGGTCCGTTCTCCGGAGGCAGAACGTATCGCCACCTTCATCCTCGCTGTGCTGCGCGGCTACCCGTTACCCGAGTCAGACCTCGTCCACGGCGTCCGTTTTGTCAGCGCCACCATCAATGGTTTTCTTACCCTCTCGCACATAGACGCTTTCGCACACCGCTCCGACTCACAGAATGCCTCATGGAAGGCGGCAATCGCCGCCCTTGACCGCGCTCTGCACTCCTGGCCCCACGAAGGATCACTCTCATGATCACCACCCCACTCACCACAAACATCGTTGAGGGAATCAGCGAACTCGAACCGACCGCACGCGGAGTTCGCCCCCACCGCCTCCCCAGCTGGGTCCGGCAGCAGTTCCCCGAGAATCAACTTTTATCGATGGAAGTGCAGCCCGCTGGCGCTCGCCTTCGTTTGAGGACGACGGCGACCCGCATCGAGCTCGTCACCCACCCCGCATACGTGGCCTATCAAGGGGTCGAGCGTCCGCGCGGCGTCCTTGACGTTTATGTGGACGGTACGCTTCGTCAGCGTGAGCAGTTAACGGGCGGGGATGGCGTCGTCGTCGACCTTCAAACCGGACAGATGACGGCAGAAACTGGGCCATCCCACGTTCTCTCAGTCTCCGGCTTAGAGCCGCAGACGAAAAGTGTGGAGATCTGGCTTCCCCATAACGAAGGGGTCGAGCTTGTTGAACTGCGCTCTGACCAGCCGGTGGAGGCGGAGGCCACCACACGCCCACGGTGGATTCATCACGGCAGTTCGATTAGCCAGGGGTCGAATGCCACGGCACCGAGTGAAACATGGCCCGCGATCGTGGCGCGTCAGGCTGATCTTGACCTCGTCAATCTAGGTTTTGGTGGCAGTTCGTTTGTAGATCCGTTTATGGCGCGCCTTATTCGCGACACGGAAGCGGATATCATCTCCCTGAAGTTCGGGATCAACATTGTTAATCTCGACGGGATGCGACGCCGAGTCTTCGTCCCTGCTCTCCACGGTTTCCTCGACACCATTCGTGACGGGCATCCCGATACCCCAATTCTCCTCATGTCGCCGCTCTACTGCGGCATCCACGAGGACACCCCCGGGCCGGGAAACTTCGACCCCTCAACATTCACGACGGGTCAGGCACGTTTCATGGCCATGGGTACGCCCGGGGACACCGCGTTGGGTCGATTGACGTTGCAGGTGGTGCGCGAGGCAATGCGGGAGGTTGTCGAAAACCGCTCCGACGATCCCCATCTGCTGTACCTCGAAGGCACCGATCTCTATGGCGGGGCCGACGCAGACGCGCTGCCACTCACCGATAATCTTCACCCGAGTCCGGAGGCGCACCAGCTCATCGGCGCACGATTCTCTGAGCGCGCGCTCGCACCGGGCGGGTTGCTCGAGGGGCTACGGTAGGCGGTTTCGTCGGGACTCACTCGTGGCGGACCGAATCCGGCTCGTGATCGCGGATGCTGGGCGGCTCGATCTGGAAGGTCGAATGCTGAATGGTTACGTCAAAGTGCTTAGCTACACATTCCTTGAGGTTGGCGAGCACCTCGGCGGCGTGACCATCACGGAAACACTTCTCATCGATGACAATATGGGCGGTAAGTGTCGGAAGACCTGTGGCCACAGTGGAGGCGTGCAGATCGTGGACCTCCCGAACATGATCCACATTCAAGATATGCGTACGAACCTCATCGAGATCGAGCCCGTCTGGCGTGAATTCCATGAGCACACGGGCGGTCTCGCGCATCAGCTTGAAAGCGCGCGGGACAATGAGGGCCGCGATGAAAAGCCCCGCGATGGAATCCGCCCGTTGGAACCCGGTCGTGGCAATAGCAATCGCGGCGATAATCACACCGAGCGAACCGAGGGCATCATTAAGAACCTCGAGAAACGCGGCCCGCATGTTGAAGTTGGAGTTGCGCCCGGACGAGAGGATGCCGATCGCAATGACATTCGCAACGAGGCCAATGATGCCGAAGACCAGCAGTTCCATAGCGGGTACCTCGGGTGGCTCAACGAGGCGGCGCACACCCTCAATCGCAGCATAGATTCCCACTACAAGCAGCAGAACCGACTGGAACATGGCGGCGATAACCTCGATACGCCGGAAGCCCCACGTGCGCTTCGAGGTAGCCGGGCGCATCATGAGATTCGCGGCAACGAGGGCAACAAGCAGGCCCGACGCGTCGGTCAGCGCGTGCGCAGTGTCGGTAAGAAGCGCGAGGCTTCCCGTAACAATTGCACCAACAAGCTGGGCAATGACAATAATGCCCGTGATACCAAAGGCCAGCCATAACCGAGCACGATTGTCCTGCGGTCCACCTTCTTCCCCGTGGACGTGAGCGTGATTGTGCCCGTGGTTATGCCCGGCTCCCATGGCTACTCCTTGTATGGGCCGATCGCACCGGCACCCTTCAACAGGATGTAAGACATCCTTCAATTCATCGTTGTTTAACGATGTTATCAGCCACGGGGAGAAATATCTATGTAAGAAGATCACATCATAGTGAATACCGGCCGAAAATTACCATGGGACCTGGAGGTAGTCTGAAAATACGACTCATTCCCTCGCAAACAGGCCGATAACCAGCCGCAAGGCCAACACCAAACCAATAAATCCGAGCAACGCCGCAACCAGGTCCCACGCCGTCAACATGGGTGTTAGTTGCGGGCCACCAGGCACCAGCATAAAGACCGCCGCCAAGGCGATTGCGACCACCGCAAAAAGCGCGGACACCACGTTGTCCATCAGGCGCCGCAACCATACCCTGTCCGCCGGATGAGAGAGTGATCTGGCACGAACCGTCAATTCTCCGCGGGCAAGTTGATCCGAAATGTATTCGATTCGTGCCGGAACTCGACGGGCGACAACGGCCTGCGTGAGGGTCGAAGCTTCAGTTAACTTGAGCAAGCGCTCGGGATTGGCCAGCACTTTAACGATATTGGGGAGCACTTCTTTGGCTCCCTGGAAGAGTCCGTAGTTTGAGTCGAAGGCGCGAAGAGTGCCATCCAGCGAGGTCAGAGTACGGAAAGCACCCGCCACATCACCGGGAATGGTGATTCCGTAGTCACGTAAGACCGCGAAGAATCCACCAAATACCGCCGTTGTGGCCTCCTGGGTTTGCACGAGGAGGGTGATGGCTCGGCCCAGGTCGCGCTGCAACTGAGCGCGATCCACGTCGTCGTCGACAGAAAAAGCCATTGTCAATGCGGTGGTGGCGGAAACGTTGTCGTCATTAATAAGAGCGAGCAGCAGGGTAGCCAGTAGTTGCCGAGTTTCAGCGTCGATCACACCAATGGCACCAAAATCGAGGAGGCCTAACCGGTCATCTTCAAGCAACATGATGTTGCCGGGGTGAAGATCAGCATGGAAAACGCCGTGAACCACGATCGCTTCAATCGTCGAGGCAAGAAGCTCATAGGCGAGGGTTGCTCGCACGTCAGGGTCAAGGCGCTCAGCAGCAGTTACGGCAGAGGCGCCTTTCAATCGGCTCATCACGAGGACGCGTTCGCTAGACAAGTCACGAACGATGTCTGGAACAACCAGGGCTGGATGTGTGGCAAGTACGGTCCCAACCGCCCCAGTATTCTGGGCCTCTCGGCGGTAATCCAGCTCCTCGGTCAGCGACTTTGCCAACCCACTACTCAGTGCAACAATTCCCATGGAGCGCGCCCAAGCAAACCGGCGCTCGGCGGTTCGCGCGAACCGCAGCAAAATGTCGCAGTCGACCTGTACTTGTTCACGCGCTCCCGGCCGTTGCACTTTGACGACGACGTCCGTTCCATCGTGCAGCCGAGCCCGATGGACCTGCGCCACAGAAGCCGCAGCGAACGGTTCAATATCGAACTCAGCAAACGCCTCGTCCGGCCCTTTACCCCATTCTTCACGCAAGAGCTTGTGAATCTCCCCTGGATCCGCGGGGGCGGCCGTTGCCTGCAGTTCTGCAAGAGACTCGACAAGAGGAGCGGGCAAAATATCTGCGCGGGTGGAGAGAATCTGCCCGAGCTTAACGAAGGTTACCCCCGAGCGGTTGAGCATCTGCACCAGAGCCTCGCCAAACTCGCGCGATTCAGGGCCGCGGCGCAGCGCCCGTCCCAAACCAGAACTCGACACAATCCATGCCAAATAGAGATAACGGCGATTTCTGCGCACCCATAGCCGGATGCCTTGAACAGCCTCAATAGGACCGGGAACCGCACCCGAGGGAATAATCAATTCCAGCACCACTAGTGCAGCGAGCGAGAGGACAAAGACCCACAGGAAAACCAGCACCATAAAGAGCAGCGCCACTCCCCCATCCACACCCAGTTTCCCGTCGGGGCTGAGTATTCCTAGAGCAGTGGCTGCCCAATTGGTCACGGGAACGCTGACGCTGAACACCACGAGAGAGACCAGGAAGGAACGCACCCATCCCACACCGAGTAAAAGGCGCCGAATGATCGCCGTTGTGATAGCAGCAGAAATCAATAAGACGATCAGCCCGAGGAGCGTATCAAACATGTCACGATTCTCCCCTTTATAACTCAGGGAACACAACGGGCCGGTGCAGCGCGCGTGTCCTGCCAATCAATGTCAAACCCTGGCGGACATAGCCATCCACTGCTAGTCTGATGGCGTTTGGCTCCCTATGAGAGGTTTTCATCATGCTGATTTACGACCGTTTGGCTGCGTTCATCCCGCGCTGACGTCGTTGATCACCCAGACAAAGGTTCCGTCGTCAGCGTTCCCACTGACAACTTTGGAGCCCCATGTCTATCACTCACAAGCCGGCAGTGACGCTGGCGCATCTCTCTTTTTCATGGCCGGATGGAACTCCCGTTTTCCACGACCTGTCGGGTACCTTCGGTGTGGGCCGGACCGGTCTCATCGGATCCAACGGCACGGGTAAAACAACTCTGCTGCGCGTCATCGCAGGCCACCTCTCCCCAACCTCTGGATCGGTGACAACACTCGGGCGAGTGGGATATCTTCCCCAACACGTCACCTTGCGCGTCGATGCGAGCGTCGCCGATCTTCTTGGCATCAAGAAGCGCTTGGATGCCTTGCGAGCCATTGAGTCCGGCGATGTTGATCCTGCACACTTCGATACCCTCGACGACGACTGGGACGTCGAGACACGCAGTCTGGCCACCTTGGATCAGCTCGGCCTTCCCACTATCAACGTTGATCGCCCTGTAGGTACGCTCTCGGGTGGCGAGGCGGTTCTGATAGCCCTCGCCGGACTCCAGCTCGCCGGCGACGACGTCGTCCTGCTTGACGAACCCACAAACAACCTTGACCGAAAGTTCCGGCACCTGCTGTACAACGCCATCAGCTCGTGGCGCGGTTCGCTCCTCGTCGTCAGTCATGACGTCGCCCTACTCAACCTGCTTGATGCAACGGCGGAACTTCGCGACGGCGGACTCGCAGTCTTCGGTGGCCCCTACGATGCCTATCAGGAACATCTGGAAGCGGAGCAAGCAGCCGCCGAACAGGCGCTGCGATCAGCTGAACAGCAATTGAAAAATGAACAGCGTCAGCGTATCGAGGCGCAGACAAAACTCGCACGCAGGCGGCGCTATGCCCAGACCGACTTCGACAATAAACGCAAACCGAAGATCATCATGAACAACCGGAAGCAAGAAGCCCAGGTATCAGCTGGCAAGCTTCGTGGCCAGCTTGATGCCTCTGTGGAATCTGCACAACAGGCGGTCGCTACGCAGGAGCAGCGCATTCGTCGAGACTCGAGAATATCCATCACGCTCCCAGATCCAGACGTGCCCAAAGGACGCAAACTCGCTGAATTTCGGGACATCCGCGGCCGCAGCTTTATTGTCCAAGGTCCCGAGCGCGTCGCATTGACTGGTCGCAACGGGATTGGGAAGACGCGACTCCTGGAAACACTCGTCCATTTCGCGATTCCCAGGGACTCTTCGACTTCGGTTCAGGCCCTTACCGATCGAATTGGCTATCTGCCCCAACGTCTCGATCATCTCGACGACGACGCCACGCTCCTAGACACCGTGAGAGCCGCCGCTCACGACGTTCCGGATGGAGAATTACGATCCGGATTGGCACGTTTCCTCTTCCGTGGCGACGTTATCCAGCGACGCGTCGCTGATCTCTCGGGTGGAGAGCGGTTCCGCATCAGCTTAGCTAGTCTTCTGCTAGCCGACCCACCCAATCAGCTACTCGTCCTCGACGAGCCAACCAACAACCTTGACCTGCAGAGCGTCAACGAACTCGTCGATGCACTAGCGGCCTACCATGGAGGACTGATCGTTGTCTCTCACGACGACGTCTTTCTTGGTCGCCTAGGAATCGACACCTGGATTGCTATGGATGAACACGGCCTTCATCAGATCACACCGCTGGACTCCATCATGGAGAGGCCACGATGAAGCCACAATGAAAGAAACCTCGTACCGGCATTTTTCCAGGTCAGGAGCCTCACTGAACGCCAAAAACATCACTCGTCGAAGGTACTCACGAGTTCTGCCGTGGTGTTCAGGGGCATGAATGAAGTGTAGGGCGCAAACTGCTTTTTCTTAGTAGGAGTTGGCAGCCGTCTTGAGAACAGACAAGTGCTACATTCCGAGTATGGAAGCGAACGGCCAACGAGAAACTCACGGAATGAGCGACGACGAAGCCAGAACAGCGGAGCTTGGGCATGTGACATCCGTGAAGGAGAGCAGTTTCATCGCTAGTTTGGTTCCGCTTGATAGCAGGCAGCCACAAATTGCTACCGCACGAAAGCCCACGGATTTCGACGTCACCAAACTGAAACCCGCCACCGAGTCCAGTAGCAAGCTACTCGAAGGACTACGAGAGGATAGGTGACCCCTTCGTCTCTGGGGGCGGCCGAACGAAGTAGGTATCCATTACTCTCACTCACGAGTCTTCACCAAAGTTGCCCTGCCACAGCGCTCGCAATTTACTCTCACGTGAGCAGCAACTGTTTTCGTGGTTGCACGAACATCACTAAACAAGCATTCGCTGCCTTCACAATCGCTGATATAGCAACGATAAATCACAGTGCCCCCCAGTGGGACTCGCGTGTCCGCTTCGCGTCCACACCGCTCGTTCCGCCATCCTGGCTCCACTCGCACTGAGCCAGATCGAAGAGCCCACCGGGCTCTTCTCCAGCTGGCTCAGCCCTCACGGGTTCCAGCCCACGTTGAAACGACTGTAGATCGGCCCCGTCCCCTTCGGGGACCAGTCCGATCTACGAGTGCCCCCAGTGGGACTCGAACCCACACTGTGCCGATTTTAAGTCGGCTGCCTCTGCCGATTGGGCTATGGGGGCAGCGGAAACTCCGCTGGTGTTCGCTCTCGCGGCCACCCGATGCTCGCTCTCGCAAACATCCGGCGCCTGCTTTCGCCAGCACCGAAGTTTATTCTAGAGCACTTCGGGCACTTTCCAGTACACGGCCCCTCAAGCCGCCTTCTAGCCTTCTCAGCATAGAATCAAGGAGATGCGGGAAGGCCCCATGCCTCCACGCAGTACGATCTCCAACGCAGGAATGGCGGCAGCATGAATTTGATGAGACGGTACGCCAAGGCACTTCATAATGAGTCTTTTGCCGGAATGCTCCTGGTGGCAGGTGCTCTGATCGCACTCGCCTGGGCTAATTCCCCGATCCGGGAGTCATATTTCGCGATTGCGAATACGGTGGTCGGACCCCACGCATTGCACCTGGACCTGACCATCGCTCAGTGGGCCGCCGATGGCATCCTGACCATCTTCTTCTTCGTGGTCGGTCTGGAACTTAAGCAGGAATTCACCACCGGCTCCCTTCACGATCCCCGTAAGGCCGCTGTTCCTATCCTTGCCGCAGTGTGTGGCATGGTCGGACCCATTGCAGTGTATGTCATCACTCAGCTTGTCACTGGCTCCGGAGAGTTCGGCGGGTGGGCGGTCCCGGTAGCCACCGATATCGCTTTTGCCCTCGCTATTCTCTCCATTTTCGGCAAGGGCCTACCAGCAGCGGCACGCACGTTCCTCATGACCCTCGCAGTGGCCGACGACCTCGGTGGCATCATCGTCATCGCCATCTTCTTCTCCGACGGCATCAATATTGTCTGGTTCGCTGTCGCTATCGCCGCTATCGTGATCTTTGGTTTCCTGTGTAAGAAGCGGATCACCTACTGGTGGCTCCTTTGGCCCTTGGCAATCATTGCTTGGTATGCCATGCATGGGTCAGGGATCCATGCCACCATCGCTGGTGTCGCGTTGGGCATGATGGTCCCGGCCCGCGCCGCAGCAGGAGAATCTAAATCCCTCACAGACCGTTTCGCCCACACAATGGAGTTTTACAGTTCCGGGTTCGTGGTCCCGATTTTCGCGTTCTTTGCCGCCGGGGTGAATATTATCGATGCGGGTGGCTTCCTGGGCATGCTTTCCGATCCAGTGGCTATCGGTATCTACCTTGGCCTACCCGTTGGTAAACTCGTCGGCATCTCAGGTGGGGTGTGGCTCATGATTCGTTTCACAAAACTCTCCCTGGAACAGAGTCTGTCGATCAAGGATGTTATCCCTGTATCTTTGGTAGCCGGTATCGGCTTCACCGTGTCCCTGCTCATCGCCCAGCTCTCCTTCTCCCCCACTGACCCACACGAAGCCCACGCTCGTGTCGCAGTGATCCTCGGTTCGTTCCTCGCGGTCATTCTCGGCGCGATTGCACTGCGGCTACGTCAGTCCCAGCGTCTACGCAACGGCGAGTAGAACCCACCAACGTTTCATCTTTTTCGACGACGACGAACAACCGGCACCTACGTATCCACTCACGTAGGTGCCGGTTTTGACTATTCGGGACGGTGCGCCGTCGTCGTTCTATCCCTGACTTGGCTAAGCAGCGACTATTGTGTTGTCACTCCGCCCACGTAGGGCGTTGCGGCTCCCGTGCCGCCCAGAGTGCCATGCCGTCAAGAATGTCATGCTCAGAGGTGACCACCGTATCCAGTGACTTCCCACGCTCAGTCATCCGCTGCGCCACGCGCTTAACTACTTCCTCCCATACGAGAGTGCCCGAGGCGATAACATCCGAACGGCCCGGGTGCAGGAACCCCAAAGTAGCTCGCTCTTCCTTCGAGGACGCAATAAACCATTCGCAAGCCTCGATGGTCTCATTAACGGTCAGCGCTGTTCCGTGAATCTTCGAGGCGTCGTACTTCTCTAGGCCGATCGCTTTAGCTGTCAGAGTGGTAATGGTCCCAGCCAAGCCAACAAGGCCTTCAGTAGCTCCAAAATCAATGTGCTTCTCAGCCTCGTCTAGCGCCGCATTAACATCCACCCGCGCGGCCGCAACCTGCTCCGGTGTGGCCGGATCCGAAACCAAGTGGCGCTCATGCATACGCACACAGCCCACATTCATCGAATGTTCCGAGATCACACCGCTGCCTACGGCTCCAAGAACCAGTTCGGTTGACCCACCACCAAGATCCACAACAATGATGGGCGAGGGCCCACCTTCCTCCATCGCGGAGGAAGCACCGGCGAAACTGGTATTTGCTTCGTCGTCGCCAGACAAAACCTGGACCGGTACACCGAGCCGCTCCAACACACCCTGCAAGAACTCCTCACGGTTACTCGCATCGCGGGTGGCTGAGGTGGCCGCAAAACGGATCGACTCAACGCCATGCTCCTTGCACAGGGCCGCGTATTCCTCCGTCTTGTCCAGCGCGCGCTTCAACGCCTCGGGATCGAACTGGCCTGTGCGGTCAACGCCCTGACCCAAGCGAACTACGTCCATCAGCCGGACGACGTCATCCAATGCGCCGTCCTTACCCGGAACATCGGCAATCAGGAGGCGGATCGAATTCGTTCCGCAGTCAATTCCAGCAACTCTCATGGCTCCACCTTGTCATAGAGGTCCGACACCTTTTCGTCAGAAACTCATTCATCAGAAAAGTCCGGCACTTTTTGCCTCGCTACCACGCTGCTTCCGTACGGCGCGATATACCGCTTCCGCGCGTGATTCTACAGTCTTAGGCTTCCTCGCAGTGGCAGACTGCCGGATCCCAGCCAATCATCTCAAGAGCTTTATCCCCGATAGGGCACACACCGGTTCCCACGCTCATCGAATAGCCAACCAACGCGTGCAGGCACTTCACGCGTGTGGGCATTCCTCCGGCGCTGATACCCGCAATCTCGGGGACGTCTCCAAGCACGCCACGGCGCTCCAGATAACTCTCGTGCGCGCGGGCGTAGAAGGACCGCAGCGCCTCGTCCTCGGCAAGCGTCTCGTTAAATTCGGCCATAACCCCGTTGGCTTCTAGCCGCGATGCCTCGCGGACAAGATAGGGCAGGCTGAGATAGAACACCGTGGGAAAGGGAGATCCTTCAGGAAGACGCGGAAGAGTGACCGTCACGGCAGGCTTTCCACAGGCACAGCGTGCCCCAACACCCACCAGCCCACGCGGCAGACGATCCAACTGCTCGGTGAGGATCTCCCGATCACCCTCACGCAGCGGCGTGGCGTTTCGCGCCACCTTCGTCAAAACATCCGCGGTCACCTCAGACTCTTCCAAGATCCAGCCCTGCCGGCTTCCACGCGGTTCGCGCACAACTTCCTCGTTCTCACCCATGAATTTCCTCGTCCCTCCGCGTTCAAACAGCCCTAGGGGGCATCCTGTGAATTCTCGTCCTGTAACGTACCATCCGCTGGCACATCAGTAGACTCAGAATCTGTAGAACTTCCGCCCGTTACGTCCTGAGTGGGAGTTGGAGTGACACCCGGTATCGGATTGTCGTCATTCGGCGGTGCATACACGCCTCCCTCACCGGGAGTAATCACCGGGGCATTGTTGGGGTTATCAAACTCCGTGACACTCTGGCCCGAAATCTCAATGGAATCCCACATCGTCATGAACCACGGGGTTGCGGCCCGGCGATCACGATTAACATTCCGGATTCGCTCCTCCAACTGTTCCTGTGCGCTCCCCTTCGTCGGGTCATTCACAACATAGAGCGTCTCACCAGGCATAACGTATCCCAAGCGCTCCCGAGCCTGGGCACGCACGAACTCCTCGTCGTTCCACAGTCGAAGTTCGTTCTCCAGCTCCGCGTTGCGATCCTGGAAATCGGTAAGCTCCGAACGCGCCGCCGCCAACTCGCGTTGTTGAACGTAATAAGTGCGCACCGTCGGGAAAACAATAATCATGGCAACGAAAGCAGTGAGAACGACGGCGACGATCCGCAGTGAGAATCTCCGCGTGCCACGGCCAGCAGCGACGACGAGCTGGCGCCTAGTTGTCAATCGGTCACGCGACGATTTACGTTCCGTCCGATCAGCAAGAGGCGACTTCGGCGGGGTATCCGGCTTCGATCGCGCAGAGGAACGACGAATCCTGTCGCCACCTGTCCCCTCTGGACTAGGGTTGCTCGGGGCATTCTCTGGCCGACTCGACCGCCGCTTCCCATCACGGCTCGCGGAACGTCCCGGTGGACGGCGCGGGGAACCTGAAGGAGGGGTGCGGCGGGCATTCATGCGGACAAGTCTACTGCCCTTATCTGAAGGTCTCATGTATGCCGCCGGATCGTGGCGAGTTCCGAAAAGAGGCATTCACCACGGG
>JBDIAV010000020.1:0-40616 GCA_039812645.1 Actinomycetaceae bacterium | reverse complement strand
CCGAGTACTGGAATACCTGCGGGAGTGGACGTCACCTTATCGTCGGTAATCACACCTTTGACCTGGTAACCCACCCACTTCTCGCGGCTAAAAACCTTAGCAATCTCATCGGCGTGGGAGGGGCTACCCGCAATGAGTACCGAGGTGACGAACTTATTGCGCCTGTGGAGACGATGCAAGGCATAGCGACGGATAAGCCGAGAGAGGCTGAGCACCACTACACCGGTAACCATCCACACCCCAAGCAGCAAACGCGGATAGTCATAATCGAACAAGTAGCTCAGGATGCTAATGACACCTGCCGCAGTCAATGAAGCAATTAGTGCTTGCTTACATTCCGCTGCCGCAGTTCGGATTTGGGAGGGAGCGTATGCACCAAACATCCCAATCACCACGAGCCACAGCAGCGCAAACACTGCCGTAGCCAGGTAGCCTTCATTGCTCAAGGTATAACCACGTACCTGACTGGCAATTCCGGTGGCAGCCAAGAAGCTCAGACCAATAGCTACGATATCCATTGACACCATAGCCATTTTTTGCAGACCCGGCATTCGTACAATGGAACTCCATGACAGAGCCACCACATCTCGAGACATCGGCATGTATCGCCTTGATGCCACTACACCTTGAGCCATCGGTCCCCCTTATGCGTGAATTCTCACCGTGGCGCACTTTCCTTGTGCCTATTCCGAGTGATCGCGTGTTATCACCAAGAACAATTGACAGTATGACAGAACTTTAGCCAAATGACTAGTTACTATCCAAACGTTTAGCCAAATTGATATCTTTCAATTGGCCATAGCAAAAACTGCAACTCGACCGATCGAGTAGTAGAAACATACCAATAAAATGAGCCGAAGGTCCTAAACTTCACAGCATTTTCCTTGGCAATTTCACGATTATAACCAGAAAATAGACAATATTCACGAAGATACAATGAAGGCTTGAATAAAAGTTTACTTAACCGAGCCGTCACCCTGAATGCATGATGTGATGCCGCTCGCACTCCCACTCACCGGGTAGCAGGGACCTACGTTCAGTCACACCGCAAGAAGTTCAGGCGCATTCCCACTCGTGGAGATGACCCACGCAAAGTAGGCTCACCTGCATAAACAGGGGTATCTTGTGACAAGACGACAGCAGCGACGTAAGGATCTTCGATGAAACTCGCTCTGATCTTTGGAACCCGACCGGAGATCATCAAGATTGCTCCTCTCATCCTGGAAGCACAACAGCTCAGCGGCATCGACGCCATCCCGATCAACGCGGCCCAGCACACTCATATCGTCGACGACGTTCTGCGGTGGTTTCATATCTCACCCGAGGCAACTCTTGCACCCCGCGAAGCAGCTCCACCGACGGCGATCACCTCACCATCGTCAACAACTTCAGTAGTAACCGCGACAGATGGATTAAACCAACTCTCCTCCCACCTTTTCGAGCAGCTCGACGGCGTCCTCAAGCGGCTACACC
The DNA here is from genome assembly GCA_039812645.1 of Actinomycetaceae bacterium. Taxonomy (GTDB): domain Bacteria; phylum Actinomycetota; class Actinomycetes; order Actinomycetales; family Actinomycetaceae; genus Ancrocorticia. The sequence continues at coordinate 39,143 of JBDIAV010000020.1, read as the reverse complement.
CAGACGCTGTCCTGGTCCAGGGAGATACAACCACCGTATCCGTCGCGGCCCATGCCGCCACAAACTTACAGATTCCCGTGATTCACCTTGAGGCAGGGCTACGCTCTGGTCATCGGTGGTCGCCATTCCCGGAGGAACTCAACCGCCGCACGGTTAGCGCGTTAGCCAGTCTCCATCTGACTCCCACCCCGCGAGCCACATCAAACCTGCTCCATGAGGGCATTGACAATTCAGATGTTGCCGAAGTCGGCAACACCGTCATTGACTCACTGGTCTGGACATCGCAGCGAGGTATTTCGTGGGTGGGGACAGAACTCGAAACAATCATGGAGCAAACAGCAGGGGGACAAATCCCACAGCCTCCAGCCACGCCTCGCCGCATTGTCGCTATTACGTGCCATCGGCGTGAAAACTGGGGCAGCAAACTAGCTGGCATTGCGGACGCCGTCGTCGAACTGAGCGAACGCTTTCCTTCCGTAGATTTCGTATGGCCTATCCACCCAAATCCCGATATCCGGGCTACCGTGACGCCAATTCTGGCAGGCCGTCCCAATATCCACCTGATCGAACCTCTGCCCTATCCCTACTTCGTCAATCTGTTGGCGCGGGCCACGCTCGCTCTGTCAGATTCCGGCGGGGTGCAGGAGGAGGCGCCCAGCCTCGGCACGCCGGTACTGGTGCTCCGAGAGGACACCGAGCGCCCAGAGGGGATCGAAGCAGGTTGCTGCGCCCTCGTTGGGTCCGAACCACAGCGGATTACCGCGGAGGCGAGTCGGTTACTCTCAGATCAGCATGCCCTCCAGCGCATGATAATCACGACGAATCCCTACGGCGACGGAAAGGCCGCAAAGCGCGCCCTCACGGCGATCAAGAAGTACTTCGCGGAACCCTCTGATACGGCCCCGCTCAACTAGCGGCTAATGGCGTTCGCGCTTAACCCGGCGCGAACGCGCCAAAAGCCCGGAATCCTTCGAGTTCTGTTCCCTCTGGATCTCACGCAAGGCGGCACCGGAACCGGTCGAACCAGAAGCGTCACGCCCACCGTAGCCAGATCCGCCACGGCCATTCGGGCCTCCGCTGGATCCTCCGCTTCTCCCCATGCCATGCCCGCTGCCCACCTTCCTAGCGGCTTCGTGCGCCCTCGCATATTCGGCAAGCGCCACGCGCAGCCTCACGTACGACTTCTGCACCGAATAGTCGTTGTTGACGGGCAGCCGCCAGCGGAAGGCGCGGGCACTGATACACATGCTGCCACCCACGATCGTCGCAGCCAATGTCGCCATACTCGGACGGCCTAGCTCCCACAACAGAATGGCTGGAACGGTGGCGAGTAGCGACGCCGTCGCGTACAGCGTATTACCACCAAAAATCGCTGGGACACGACCAACGGCAACATCACGAACCATCCCGCCACCCACCGCGGTCATCACACCCATCATGACGGCCGGAAGGATATCGAATCCACCCTCCAATGCCTTAAGCGCACCGGTGGCAGTCCATGCTCCCACAACAAACGCGTCAGCCACGATAAGAAACCGGTTCGTCCACTTACCATCAAGCCGGAGCAGGAAAGCAATGAGTGCACCGGTGAAAGCGCCACCAAGATAATAGGGGTTCGTGAGCGCCACCGGCGGGCCCATTTGCAGCAGAACGTCACGGATCATTCCGCCACCCAAAGCAGCCATGACCGCGAGCGCCATAAAGCCCACGATGTCGAAGTGACGTTCCCTCGCGACAGTTCCCCCGAGGATCCCAGCTACAACGACTCCACCTACGTCAAAGACCTGAAAGACAATGGGAAAGATGTCCGAGAAATCCACGCAGAAGAGTCTAAGGGGCGACTCAGAGTTCTACAGCACTGACAGTAACAGTTCCTTCGTCAGATCCATCACGCCGGATGACAGGTTCCGTCCACGGATCGTCCGCGCGCTTGCCGTATTGCGAACCAGCCACGAAAGGAACCGCTGAAATGGCTCGGTCCTTGAGGTCCTGCGTGGCCTCTCCCGCCGCCGACTTCGCCTTGCTCACGCCCGACTGGACCGGCTTCGAGTTCCACAACTTGCCCGACACCCGCTTGATCTGCTCATACCTGCCACGGCCCGCACGGGCGCCCAGCACATAACCAATAGCTCCACCAAAAAGCAACGTTCTGATTTTCATTCTGCTGTCCCCTACCTGTGATCTGCGGTGCGGTTCACCGAGCTTCTTCTAAATCCTACGGTCTACGGATTCGAAGTTCAGCCCCATGCGTGTTCACCCGGCGCCCAAACGGAAGGAATCTATGAGTAGGTACGTTGGCGGTCGGCGTCGACCTTGTATCCACCCACCTCGATCTTCGCCCGTCCACTGAGGCCGATTTTCCCGTGTTTCTGGGCCAAAATTCCTTGTGTTTCTGGGCCGAAAGGCGTGCATTGGTCCGCCACCACACTCTAGACTGACGAGAGGAGCACCGATCTCGCAAGGAAGCGAATATGACTGAGAAACCAGATATTCAACCCGCTTCAGTGGCGGATACAGATCTGCCCACTCGCCAGCTCATCAGCGACGAACGCCTCCTCGAAGCCACCGGCCGCACGCGTAAACAGTGGTTTAAAGCCCTCGACAAAGCAGGTGCGCAGGACTGGGATCATAAGCGCATCGCACGCTGGCTCGGCGGCAAGCACGAGGTGGATGGCTGGTGGGCGCAGTCGGTCACGGTCGATTACGAGTACGCGCGCGGCAAACGCATCTACGGCCAGCGCGCCGACGGCTCCTACGAAACCAGCGCCAGTAAGTCACTTCGCCTCCCGCCCGATGAAATTTGGCCATTTATTGACGACGACGACACGCGCCGCGCCTGGCTAGATTGCGAGTTTGAAGTGCGTAGCCGAACTCCCGGAAAATCACTACGGATGGAAGCCGATGACGGCTCTCGTATCGCAGTATCTCTCTACGTCATGCCCGACGGTACGGACGGATCACCACGCACCAGGGTGGATATTGCTCACTCCAAGATCCCCTCAAATGTAGATCTGGTGGAGACAAAGGCCTTCTGGAAGTCGTGCTTGGGTGAACTCGCGAAGCTCGTGTGATCAGACGCTTGGGGTGAGCCGCACCATCACGCCACGATGGTCGGAACCGCCGAGGTTCACGATGGTGGCTTCGGAGCCGCGGTACTCGTTCGTCGTCGTCAAAACGCGGTCAATCGGAGATGACAGCAGCTTGGGCAACCGAGCTGGCCACGTCCCCAAGGCACCCGCTCCAGCCTGATCAGCGGCGTCAACGCACGGGGTGTCGAGGCGCAGCGCAGCCTCATGATCCGCGGTGGAGTTGAAATCTCCGGCGATAATGGCATTCGACTCCGTGCCACAAAGTCCGTAAGCAGCCCGAATCTCGCTCTGCCATGTGTCCATGCGCTCACGGCCGGGGGCGATGGGATGGACGGCAATGAGGGTCGGGCCGTCGCCGTCTACCGGAACGGCACGAACTGCGAGCGGAACGGATCCCGCTTGCCCAGAACCCGCGGCGGATTCTGCACTCGACTCATCCCCGGATTCAAAGATGTCCGTTTGGACGTACTCACCGAGGGATGAGGAAACGAGGAGGACTGTCGAGGCGTAGTCGGCTTCGTACCCGGACGTACCGGTATCAAACTGTTGGAATATGAGACCACGATCAGCCAGATCCTCAACGATATCTTCGCCCGTCTGGGTGGACGTCTCTGGCAAACTCACCACATTAACGCCCTCCGACTCAATAAACTCCGCGAGGGCAGGGATATCGACGGAACCACCAAGCGTGTTGTATTGAAGAACAGTGATGTCACCCTCGGCGGAAGTGCTGACAGCGGTATCAAGCGCACTCACTGACGATTCGTTGGTGGCACTGACGGTTTCGCTAATGCCGCGCGAGTACATCGTTGCCGCGTGCAGCCCCGCAACCAGGAACATTGCCAACGAAAAGGTCAGAGCGATGCGTCCGCGCTGGAAAAAGAGCCCTCTGATACCTGCAACGATGAGGAACACAATCCCCGCCAGCGCAAACCCCACAACTAACCAGCCGCGGAGCGCCACAATCTGAGCAAACGGGGTAAGCAACGCGTATTTAGCGGTGATGCCGAAGAGCTCCGGACGGACCGTCGCGAAGGAGACCAGAGAGATAACCAGTGCAAGCAGCCCCCAGAAGAGTCGCATGGGAGTTAGTCTCACGAAGTCGGTGTCCTTCCTTGTCTGTTGCTATGTCCTGTTAACACAAGATCGTTATCAGCGTGCCCCACGGTTACAGCGCTAGCACTGAGCGTCACCCGCGGCGCCATCCACAAGCTCATCAATTAACGAACATAAGCATGTGGGTTAACCGACGTGCACGGAATGAACCGCAAGTACGCGGATAACCAACATGTATGTAATGTGCTGGATGATCCGCGACCAAATGAGCATAGTCCCGCCACCTGAAAGAACCTAGAGTGTGTGCCCAGAGAGTAGCGGGGATAACGTGTAGTGGCTATCACAGCGGTGATGGCGCCTCTATTGGCGCCAAGCCCCGCCACATAGCCACAGCCACCGGGCAAAGCTCACGAATGGACTCTTTCCACACGTATCAATCAGCCGCTAAGGCCACTCATATGGCATCTCGCAGAATTCGTGGAAGAATGGCCGTTAGTATGGCACAGACACCTTCCTCGAAGAGCCCGCACAACTCAAGTTCAAGCGGCAATTCCTCCACCTCCAACGCGGACGGTCGGGGCACTTCTCGCAGCCGGAACAGCCACCGCGAGCGCCAGCAGAACCCCGGCTCCCAGAACCGCCAGCAGAACCTCGGCTCCCAGAACCGCCAGCAGAGCCACGGCCGCAGCTCCCAGAACCGCAACCGTCCACAGCCTCCCAGGCCGTTCTCCCGTGAGCGCCTGGAACACCGCCGCGCCGCCGTCCCACGCATCTCCTACCCGGAGCAATTGCCGGTTTCTGCACGCCGCGAGGAAATAGCCGCCGCTATCCGCGATAACCAGGTAGTCATCGTGGCGGGCGAAACCGGTTCAGGAAAAACCACCCAGCTACCCAAGATCTGCCTCGAGCTCGGCCGTGGTATCTCCGGCTTCATCGGCCACACCCAGCCGCGCCGTATCGCCGCACGCTCGGTTGCTGAACGCATCTGCGACGAACTGGGCGTAAAGCTCGGCGGCGCGATCGGCTACCAGGTACGCTTCACAGAAGAAGTCGGGCCAAACACGCTGGTCAAGCTCATGACAGACGGCATCCTTCTCGCCGAAATCCAATCCGACCCGGACCTGTTGCGCTACGACACCCTCATCATCGACGAGGCCCACGAGCGCTCCCTCAACATCGACTTCATCCTCGGCTACCTCGCGCAGCTCCTGCCGCGCCGCCCCGAACTCAAGATCATCATCACCTCCGCTACCATCGACACGGAGCGCTTCGCCGCCCACTTCGGTGAGCACCGCGCAGGCGGCAAACCAGGCGACATCGCCCCGATCATCGAGGTCTCTGGCCGCACGTACCCTGTCGAGGTCCGCTACCGTCCTCTCTTCGATGACAATTTTGGCGACGACACAGAGCGAGAGCACGAGACGTCACAGACGCCGTCGTCGACAAACAAACCCGCCACCCCCGGCCGCGCCGAAGCAATTGACCAGGTCACCGGCATTGTCGAGGCCTGCGAGGAACTCATGGCCGAGGGACCCGGCGACATCCTCGTGTTCCTCTCTGGCGAGGGCGAGATCCGCGATACCCAGCAGGCTTTCCAGGACGAGTTGAAGAGCCGCTACATCGAGCCGGGCGGGCGCAGCTCTGTCCCAGGTGCGGTCGAGGTCCTTCCCCTCTACGCGAGACTCTCTGCCGCCGAGCAACATCGCATCTTTGAGCGTCACCAGAATCGACGCATCATTCTGGCCACTAACATCGCTGAAACGTCGCTCACGGTACCGGGGATCCGCTACGTCGTCGACCCGGGCACCGCACGAATCTCGCGCTACTCCAACAAAACAAAGGTGCAGCGCCTGCCTATCGAGCCAGTCTCGCAGGCGAGTGCGAATCAGCGTTCGGGCCGTTGCGGCCGTGTGGCCGACGGCATCTGCATCCGTCTCTACTCAGAAGAGGATTTCGACCACCGCGACGAGTTCACCCAGCCGGAGATTCAGCGCACCTCGCTGGCCTCTGTCATCCTGCAGATGGTCTCGCTCGGCCTCGGTGACGTTTCGAAATTCCCCTTCATCGATCCACCAGATGAACGCGCCGTCCGCGCCGGCACCCAGCTGCTCGAGGAAATCGGCGCGATCGACACCCGGGAGACGCGGGGCCATCACTACGGCCCTCGCCTCACCCGCATTGGCCACCAACTCGCCCGCCTGCCCATCGATCCGCGGCTCGGCCGCATGCTCATCGAGGCCCAGAAGAACGGCTGCGCCTCCGAGGTACTTGTCCTTGTCGCCGCTCTCTCGGTGCAGGACGTGCGCGAGCGCCCCACTGAGAAGCGCGCCCAAGCGGATCAGCTGCATGCCCGCTTCACCGCGAGTTCCTCGGATTTCCTCGCCTACCTCACGCTGTGGCGCTACCTGCACACGCAGCAGCGTGAACTCTCCGGTTCGCAATTCCGCCGCATGTGCCGTGGCGAGTTCCTCAACTACCTGCGGTACCGCGAGTGGACGGACGTGGTCTCTCAGCTCCAGCAAATGGCCCGGTCACTTGACCTCACCATTCATCCGCTCGCTCTCCCCTCGTCCCGTCAGATCCGCGAGACGGACCTCACCGGACCTGCCGCCCTTGGTGCCACCCCGGACTCCGGCGCTGTGGCCGCCGCCGTGCGTGAGCTCGGACGCTCATCAGACACCCCCGAGGCTGGCGCAATCCACCGCTCCATGCTTGTCGGGCTGCTCTCCAACCTCGGCAACTGGTCCGAGCGCACCCGCGATTATCTCGGCGCACGCGGCACGCACTTCGTCATTTGGCCCGGTTCCGGTTTGCATCGCCGCACCCCCGCGTGGGTGATGGCCGCCGAACTCGTCGAAACCTCGCGCCTCTTCGCGCGCACCGTAGCCGCCATCGAGCCGCACTGGATTGAGCCGCTCGCCAAGCATCTGACGAAGCGATCCTTCTCGGAGCCGATCTGGAGTTCACGCAATGGCGCCGCCATGTGCAAGGAGAAGGTGACGCTCTACGGCATGACGCTGGTGGCCGACCGCCAAATCCTCCTCAACTCCGTCGGCACCGACTCCGCCCGGGAACTGGCCCGCGAGATGTTCATCCGCCACGCGCTCGTTGAGGGCGAGTGGCGCACCCACCACACGTTCCTCAAGGAGAACGCGAAGGCTCTCGAGGAAGCGGCCGAAACCGAACAGAAACTCCGCCGCCACGGCCTTATCGCGGACGAAGATGCCCTCGCCGCCTTCTACGAGGAACGCATCCCGGACAATATTGTCTCCGGCCGCCACTTCGACTCGTGGTGGAAGAAGGAACGGCACGAGCACCCCGACCTGCTCAATTTCACCCAGGAATTCCTGCTCGGCGAAACCTCCGCGTCCGGCGCCGACTTCCCCACCGAATGGGTCCAGGGCGACCTCACCCTTCCCCTCGAATACGCCTTCAACCCCGGCAAATACGGCGACGGCGTCACCGTCACCATCCCCGTCACGCTTCTTCCGCAGGTCGACGATGTCGGCTTCGACTGGCTTGTTCCCGGCTTGCGTGAGGAGCTCGTCATCGGCACCATTCGTGCCCTGCCCAAGCGGATCCGGCGCCAGCTGGTGCCCGCCCCCGACGTGGCGCGCGCGATTCTGCCGCTCCTCGACGAGTCGCAGGACTCCGCCGAGGGTTCGAACCCGAGCTCGCAGACATTCCGCCAGGCCTTCACCGACGCGGTGTTCAAGCTGCGCGGCTTCTGGATCGAGGATGCCGACTGGGCCGAGGTGGAACTGCCACCTCACTTGCAGATGAACTTCCGGGTGCGCTCGGAGCGCGGCGCGATCCTCGAAGAGAGCACCAGCCTCGCCTACGTGCAGCGCTCGCTCGCGCCGCGCGCGAAGTCCGCGGTGGAGAACGTGGTCAAGGGCGCCGTGGCGCTCGCCCTCGACGAGGCGCGGCGCGGTCTTCTCGGCGACGGCGGCACCAGCCCTCGAGATTCCGGAGCCAAGCCTGGAGTCGACAACGGCGACAAGGCGCGCGCGGCCATTCACGCCGCGGAGGCAGAGGCTCGCGCGCAGATGGCGTCGGCTGAGCCTCTCACCGATTGGCCCAATGTTCCCGACGGTGTCATTCCGTCGTCGATCGAAACAACCGGCCCGCACGGAATGGTGGTGCGAGGATACCCAGCGCTCGTCGTCGCCGATACAACGGGCAAGAAGACCAAGCAGGTGCAGTTCTCGGTGCTTGCCGAGCCTACTGATCAGGTGCGCGAGCACCGGCAGGGCGTCATCCAGTTGCTCACCCAGAATGTCGCACTGCCCGAAGCGCGAATCACTTCGCGGTGGAACGGTCAGCAGTCGCTGGCTCTCGCGGGCACTCCGTATCCAAGCACATCGGCGCTGGTCACGGACCTACAGCTCACTGCAGCACGCAATCTTGCGGACAAGTGGTCCGCACAGAACCGGGTAACTCTCGGGGAACTGCGCGCCAAGTCTGACTGGGAGGCCATGCGATCTTGGGTTCGCGACCGTCACGAGGACGAGGTGTATCGGCTTGCCCAACTCACGGCAACAATCTGCACTGAGTGGGCGGGTGTTCAGCAGGCGATCAAGGCAAATTCGTCGATTGTATTACTGGGCACAGTAACGGATGTGCGCGACCAGTTGGCGGATCTCATGCCAGCTGGATTCCTCTACGACACTCCCGAAGACAAGCTCCCGCATCTGGTGCGCTACCTCAAGGCGGCCGGGCTACGCATCGACAAGGCGCAACTCAACCCCACCGCGGATGATTCGTTGGCGTGGCAGGTGCAGGATGTCTCGGAGAAGATTGCTGCCGCACGCCGCAAAGCGGCAGGACAACCCTATGATCCTGCCACGGCGGGCGTGCTCCGCGACGCCCGCTGGATGCTCCAAGAGTTGCGCGTCTCGCTGTTCGCCCAGCAGCTCGGTACGCAGGGCAAAGTCAGCGCGAAACGCATCGAAAAGCTTCTCGCCGGGGTGTAGCTATCGGGTTACAAGCTTCTTTAGTTCCTTTATCGAGACCATCAGATGACAGGGGTCAATCGGCGACGAAAGAAAGTCACCATGGTGGAGATAGAAGGAGCGCGCAGTCGTATCTAAGCAATGGATGAGAACCGCAGCAGCACCGATGGATTCACTCAGATAAACAGTGCGAATCAGCGCATCACGCAGTAGCTCCCACCCGAGACCCTGGCCGCCATACTCCTTGTCCACAGCCAGACGAGCCAGAAGAATACACGGGATTTGAGCGGGACGTCCCTTGGCAATTTTCAAGGGAGCATCAATCTTAGCAACTGCCGCCATGGCAATCGCGTAATAAGCAACAACACGATCACCATCTGTAATCACGTAGGTGGTCGCGTTGTTGTCCCGCTGATTTTGCCACGCATATTTCTTAAGCCACTCGTCCAGTTCAATAGCTCCGCTATCGAAGTCTTGTCGAGAATCTGTACGTTGGAGTTTACGTGGAGCGTTGAGCCCACTCATTCCACAGGCTCATCGAACTGAGAAGGGCGAGAGAACAGCCTCTCAAACTTCTTCGTGGACGGCAGGGGTTCATCCAATAGCCTTTGAAATTCTGCGAACTGTTCATCAGACGCGGCGAACCAACGTCGATCAGCCAACACCTTCTCAGCCTCTTCCACCGCACTCCGAAGAATAAACTCCGTCAACGAATGATCCGTGGATTCAGCTGCCATACGCAACAATTGTTCCTGACGCTCTGTTGCGCGAAGATTTATTCGCTGACTCTTTTGCTGACGAATAACCGGAATCGTGTCCGTCATAGTCACACCCTCCTTCTGTACACACATTCTACGTACAGAACTATGGGTAGACAATAATCTCTTTCCACCACTTGCAATATCCCGGACAACCAATGAACCTCTCCCGTACCATCTGGGGTATGACCAAACCACGACTTGTCATCGCAAGTTCAAGTGAGCAAATCAAGACTGTTGATGCACTGACCCAACTTCTCCACTGGGATTTTGAGATAACGCCATGGCAGACAATCTTTAACCCTAGCAACACACCTCTCGACGATATTCTCAAAGCATTTCGCGACCAGGACTACGGCGTGGTTATTTTGGGTCCTGACGATCAGACCTTGAGCCGGGGCAAGAACCAACCAAGCCCACGCGACAATGCCACATTTGAACTCGGAATTTTGGTAGGACTTCTTGGCCGCGAACGCGCATTCTGGGTGATTGATAAATCTAACCCTGTCAAAATCCCAAGTGACCTTAGTGGTATAACTCCAGTTGTATATGACAGTCAGCGGTCAGATGGCAACCTCAAGGCAGCCCTCAGCGTGGCATCCAGTGCAATTAAAGAAGCAGCCGAAAGGCTAGGTAACAGGGCACAACCTGATTTGAACAACGGAGCAACCCAGACTGTCACAAAAGACCGCGTATACAATTTTTTCTCGACACACATCGAGATGTCAAAGTCTCAGCACAACGGCTACCTTGACGCTACCTACTCACTCAAGCGAGAACTCACAGCCATTACGCCAATCCGCTATTGGCGATGGAACCTATCTCGCCGAGACGAGTCCGACATTCCATTTAACTTCTTCACACCTCCAGAGCTGAAAACAATCAATTGTTACCGCTCAGGAAACGGGGAGTGCCTCGTACAGCACTTCCACAATGTAACTACCCACCTTACTTTCTTCATTGACTTCGAGCCTGCCCTACGACCTAATGAGACATTCTCAATCGAAACCCAAGTGGGAATAACCGGCTTTAGACCAGCAACACTATCTGGCCTGCGGGAACGGCCAACCAATAAAATCCCTACAGTAGGAGAATCTGACTTCGTCAGCCTCGACATCACCAACCCGATCGAGAGGCTCAACTATTCCGTCACCATTCCAGATGACCTAGGTACTCGACACCATCATCTAGAAGTGACGCGAAATCAGTCGTACGATCAGACCGAAACTGACTATATCAATGGACGAAATCTCTTCACTGTAACTCATGTGGCACCCCCGGAGAGCAGTTGGACAATGCATCTAGAGCGGGAAAACCCACCGCTTGGAAGCAAATACCGGCTCTGCTGGACCCCACCAACATAGACCTCCGCTTGAAATCCGTCTCCAAAATCACGGCACCTGCGTACCTATGTCACACCAAGGGGGGATTACGGAGATGGATTCCAGACTTAGTTACAGGTTTCTTCAAAGCATATTGTCAATTTCCTTTACCCACGCTTCAACGGCAGCAACAGCTTCATCAACGTCTAACGCAATGCCAAGAGTCTCAGCAAGGGGAGGGTATGCAACTCGCCAGTAACCGTTGATTCGGAATACTGGTGGCCAATACCTGACAGGGCGCTCAAGTTCTTCAGCCTCGGCAGCGCGGTATCTGAAAATATCGGAACACGCCTCCCGCAAAGATAACGTTGACCTCTCATAGAAAGCATCTTTGATAAGTAACAGGTCGAGAATGTCGTGCACACGCTGATTCTCATACCCTTCTTCATCCGGATCAGATGCAGCATGGAGCTTCTGAGCAACCTGATAATCCATGGCAATCCCCATTAAGTATTCAGGGGGCTGAAGTCCAAAATATCCTACGGAAGGAACTGGTATGGGCATATCTCTTCCTGCCATGCTTCCTTCAGGAAAAGAAACTTCGATTTTGACTTTACGCCACACGGATCCTTTGGCATGAAGCTTCACCCAGAAGCGACGTGGCTTAATTAGTTTCGGGGCATCAATGGTTTCGATTTCAGTGCGAATGAGCTCGAATGGTCCCCAAGGCAGAGACAGTGCTTCATCCAGCTTGTCTGAAAACTCAGATAGCTGCCCTCTAAACATAGTGTCAACATCTGTCGTTGCACGCGAGCGCAACCCCAGATTGAGTTCCAAGTAGACACCTCCTTTTACCAAAAACAAAGGAGAGTCGCCCTCCAGGGCACGTTGTAGCGCCGCCACAACCACTGTCGTGGCAACGATCCAACCAAGCCGTTTTGGCGCAATACCAGTCTGCTTCTGTGCGTCATGAATCCATCTCTCCATTGCTTGAACGCTTGGAGCCGGGCGCTTCTTATCAGGTAAGTCAAGCACCATGACCACTCTTCCCTCGTAGGGCAACCCGCTGATGTTCAGCAGTTGCACGGTCAATTCGGCCAAGTCTTCTGGCAGTATCGATCGCTTGAAGTACCAAATCTGCCCGCGTTCCAGTAGCAATACATTGACTGATGGCGGTAGGAACCGTGACAGTAGGGATTCCCTCCCACCACCCCACTTGTACCGGTTCCAGATCTTCGTAGTGAACAATCAGAGATGCGGGTGCTGTTCGCCTGCGTAGCTTCTTAGCCCTTGCAGGTATCGTGACATGGACTTTGTCTGGATTAATATCGCACAGTTCATACACTTCCAAAGCCGTCTCATGAGATAGCACTGCACGAGAATCCCGTGTCCACAACACTGCCTCCATCAGATGGTCATTGGCAGATATAGGCCACTCCGGGAAACGATACACCCCTTGCCAGAGCCGTTCGAGCTTCCCCCTTGCCGCCAATTTCCCCAATTCGACAACTGGAATGCCAAGGCTGTGCGCATCGAGAGAAGTCACATAGCCATACTGATCTATGGCCACTTCCCATAAGTCATCACGAATCGTCACAGACAATACTTTACCAAAAACAGTAAAGTGTTGTCCGCGCTTCTACTGAGCGCCAGAAGGTTTGTGTATCTCGCTGTTCGCCCAGCAGCTTGGCACGCAGGGCAAAGTCAGCGCGAAACGCATCGAAAAGCTTCTCGCCGGCGTGTAAGCCAAGGCTCGAAGGCCCAGCCCACCTACTCCTCGAGGCTCGCGGCCAGGATTGCCTCACGATTCTCGCGGATCATCTGCGTAACATCTGCCCACACCGCTGCGGTAACTTCCTTGAAGTCTGGTCGCACTACTTCGATCCATCGAGAGCTCACGTATTCCTGGCGCAGCCCGGCCTCATCCGCGTCCGGGGCACCCTGGACGATTCGTAGATACCGCGCATCAGTCAGGTACTCGGGCGCATGTTCCGCGATCCACGAGTCGACAACCGCGGCGTCGCCTTCCATGATCGCCTCGAACTCAGCCATCTGCTCGTCGCTCAAACCGTCGGTAAGTCGATCGCCAATTTCGCTCTGCACCCACTCGTACATGTACGCGAGGAATGACCGACGAAGCTCGGGGTCCATATTTCCCAGCCCTACGCGCGCCAGAAACTCCTCACCGGGGTTGGGTACGCTCATCGTGTTCTCCTACGTCGCAGTTCTCGTGGCACCCGCAACCTACTCGTCGCGGCCCACTCGAACTTAGCTGCTGACGGTGAAGAGCACAAATGCAGGCACGCCGCGGGCCACCCCAGCACCTGGGAGCTCGTCCCCCTATATATCAGCCGCCTTCTCGCCCGTTCTATCTCCGGCTTCCCGATTAGCCTTCCGCCCCGCCGCTTTCTTACCGCTCGCCTTCTTCGGTGGATATCCGGAACGCCACACATAAACGACGACGAACACGATCACCACAGCTAGAATCACCGCCCACCACGGGAATCCAGGTAGGTCTGGGGCCGCTTCCGCCGCGGCGATCTCTTCGGTAGGCGTGGGGGTTATCCGCTCCGCTGTCACGAGGATGCGGTGACTGTTGACGCCCAACGGTGTACAGGTGACGAGGGTGAGGAGATCACGATCTGGATCGGGAAGAATTGCTTCGGTCTCATGCGGTTCAATCACCCGAGACTCGATCACCCGGTAGCTGAGAACCTGGTCAAGCACGGACACCGTGATGACGTCTCCCTTTGCAGCGCGATTGAGTTCATTAAAAAGTGTGGCCGTGGGAAGCCCCCGGTGGGCGGTGAGGACCGAACGGGTTCCGATTCCTCCAACGGGAAGCGATGTCCCTTCAAGATGCCCGACGCCGTGTTTCAGCGTCTCATCACTCGTACCGTGATAAACAGGGAGGTCGATTTTGAGGGCGTCATAGCGGAGCCGTCCCATAAAGCCGGAGTCGGAAATCGAAAGAATCTCGTCGTAAATCAGTGTTTCGTCCGACGACGCCCCCTCACCAACCGGCACGTTTTCGTTTGCGATGAGTTGTGCCCCACTGGCGAGGGCATCGTTGTAGTTGTGCGCACGTTCGATTTGCTCGACCCTGTAGTCTGCGTCGTCGTTCGGGGGCTGTTCCATCCATTGCTGCGACATTCCCAGAACACGAGACTGCTCCTTCTGAGAGAACCATGATGCGGCGTGCGGGTACAGGAACACTGCTGTGCCAACAAGAATCGCAAGACAGGCGATCAGTTGCGGCCACGGCATACGCCAGCGCCGGGCAGCCTGGCCAGAATCTCCGGCTGCATCCGGAGCCTTGCGGTCCTGAACCGTGTCTGTTGACGAGCTCATCGTGCTCCTTTGTAGAGGTGGGCTATGACAAGAGGTTCCGCCAAGTGAAGGCTTTGTACACGACACCCCGGCAAATTTCCGCGACTTTGTGTATAAACCTTTCACTTCACGCAATTGAGGCATGGTAGAACTGCACCTCCGGAGCGCAACGTTCTGCTATAAAACATCGCGCTCCAGAGGTGCAGTTTCGAGGACTACTCAAGCAATCTCATCGACGTCACGCGTCAATCAGGCCGACTCGTTGCGACGTCCACGCGTCACGTAGAGTGCACTTACGCCGATACCAACGAGCGCCAAACCTCCAAGGGTCAACATCACCGTTCCCTGAGCACCGGTCAACGGCAGTTCAGGAGTCTCGCGGGGAAGGTTCTCGACGCTGATTGCCAGGACGTTAGCGGTCCCAGGCGTGATGGTCACCGTGCGAGCACCAACCTGGCCGGTGTAGCCGGCAGGAACCTTGGTTTCATAGAGGCAGTAAACCTTCGAGGGGTTGGGCAGCTGGTCCTTCTCGCTGTTTGCAATCCATAGGCCGAGTGGTGATGCATTATTTCCGGGCAGGTCCTGGGTCCAGGTGACGACGCCGTCGTTACCCGAGATACCGGTGGAAACCAGACCTGTTACGGGCACGTTGGGAGCGCAGGTGTCGCCGGCGCCAGCGGGGAACACCTGGAACTCCGCGTCCTTGAGAACCTTGCCACCCGGGGCGGTCTTGATGACGTTGAGCTGGCCCCAGTAAGTGTAGGGGGTATCCTCGCCCGGAGTGGTAATCTCATTGAACTTCGAGCCGTAGCCGGGATCGGTACCGGCGCTACCCGGGTTGGCAATAGCGCCGTTCACGGTCACCTGAACCACCTTCGTGGTGAAGACAATCTCGATGGTCTCGCCTACATTTCCGGGCAGCTTGGCGCGGCCAGTCCCAGTCAGCGTCCATTTCACACCAGCAGCATCAATGCTGTAATCAGCAGCATCCAATTCAACGCCAGCAAGCTTTACCGAGGTGGTGGCATCATACGCAAGGCTCGCAGGAAGGACATCCCAGATCTCGGCGATATCGTACGTCTGGTTTGCGTTCAGGCGAGGAACGGTCTGGGTAATAGTCCACTCGACGGTGCTGCCGAGTACGAAGTCTTCCTGCTCCGGATCGGTATTAATCACCTTACTCGGAACATCCTGCTTCTGATTCTTAGGGTAGACATGCACGTCGTAGAGCCACTCATGGTTAGAGCCTGCTGAATCGGCCTTGGTTGGAACCGAGACATAGAACGGAGCGCTCGGGGCAACGATATCTGCCGGGGCGCTAGTTTCCTGCACGTAGTAGAGGCCGAGATCCAGTCCGCTGAAGGTGTACTCGCCCTGAGCATTCGTGGAGCCAGAATGACCAGCATTAATAGGATCAACAAAACAGAAGCCATCTGCCTCGACACCGGGATGTGTAGCGGGAGCGGTCCCATCCGGAACGGATTCCCACGCACCAGTGTCCCGAAGATCGAGTGCCACACATGAACCACCACTGGTCTTGCCGAGCTGCCAGAGCGTGAACGTGACACCGCTCAGCCCCGTACCACCGGGATTGGCGATCACTTCACCCGTTCCCGCTGCACCTTCCGCAACACCAACACGCTTGTGGATACTCAATGAGCCCTTCGTATCAGCATCCACTTGGTCCGGCCCGGGGGCGGCGGAAGCGGCGGTGGCGGTGAGGGCCATACCAGCCAGAGCAAGGGCAAACGCCCCAGCACCGGCGGAAAACCGTCGCACTGTATTCCTCATAGTCATGGTCTCCCATTTCCTTTCCTGTCCCTCGCCCGTTGTGTGGGAGTATCGAGGGTTCTCCTATATCTCTGGCGCGTAGCCGAGACATGTAAAAGATTGCAATTCAGATGGTTTATTTGTCGTTCAGGTGGTCCTGCGTCAATCTCAAAGATTTAGGGCGGCCTCCTTATCGCTACGGGTCCGCATCTTCACGGCAACCCCGCTACCAACAATCCCTACGGCTTCAGCGGTGATGAAAAAGGAGCCACATCCACGTCCCTCTCTCAGGGGCAGGCCGGGAGTCTCACACGCCCTGTTGATAAAGCCATTGGGGAACTTATCCTTCGGCACTCTGGTCACGATGGTGAAGGAATGAGGAGTTGAACCAAGCATGGACCCGGCGGAGGCTTCTATCTTGCCGCCATCACTCCTCAGCCAAGGTACCGAACCGGGGGACGAGGTATAGGACGAGCTGCATTCAATCACGCACATCAACCAAAACCATCCCTTCGTAGCAGTGGAGCATAACTTGCCAGGAAATCCTCGTGACAAGCACCCGGGACAGACTCATTGTTACGTGAGATCGTCATTGCAAGTAGCACATATTCGGTCCACATCTCACCTAATGTGACACCTATCCCCAGGTATCGATATGACAATACCTATTAATTGTGGCCCACTCACCTTTCATTACATGACTTTATCCACTACCTCGTACACAAGGTTTGGGGCTTAAGGGTGCCAAAGGCCCAACAAATAAGAAACTAACAATATGGTTAGTCACCATTTTTCTCCACCCGGGATAACATAACCGCAGCTCATGTTCGCAATTTAAAGTTCAACAAAACGGCATGGCCACACGAGCGGCACAAGAAACCCGTTGGACAAGACGGCTGTATGCACACTTCCTCAAGTGCCCTATCAAAATGGATGTGACCACATACCGGACAGGGTATGAACCTAAGAGAACGCCATCGTCGCCCTAGATCTCTTTCGTCACGCAACATAACAATGACGAACCGTAGCTATGCGTGGCACAATCTCGTACCGCGCCTACCACACGTCCCCGTCAGAGGGACAGAGTCCCCCAAGCACCCCAACAAGGGATGGATGAACTGACCTTCGACAAATTAGCCGATCTTCAGGTAAACGTCCTCGGCATCAAATGAGAAGTCCCAAATCTCGAGAACTCCGGTGGAAAAATCCTTCGGAACCTCGAAGAAAACCCAACCTGGGCCCGATTTGCCCACTTCTACCTCGTCCATGGCAACGACGGTGTCGTCTCGATCAAGCGCCCACTCTTCCCGATACGTTGTAGTCAGGGAATCATCCATCAATGTAAAGAACATATCTGTGAAAGGATCTGCGACCCCCGTACCGTTGTTGGTAAAGGTGAACTTCACTCCAATGAACTTGTTGCCCGCACTGGGAGTAGAAGGAAGAAAACCGCTCGCGAGCATATCTGTCGCGTCGGTGTTGTATTCCGAGATTTCAAGCTTCCAGTTTCCGACGACGGCCGATCCCTCTTGGATTTCGACCGTCGGTTTCTGACCGGGTGAAGCGGAGCCGGTGGATGGGCTTGCAGATGGCGATTCAGTACCAGGACTCTTCGCACTTGCGGACGGACTAGGCAAGGTCGTGACGGGACTTGGAGCCGGAATCGTGGGCTGCTCAGATTTGGGCGCCGTGGTTGCTTGGGGACTCTCGGTCGAGTTGGACGAACTACCGAGAACTCCAGTGAGGAAAAGGACGCCTACGGTGATAGCAATGGCTGCCACAACCAATAAGATCCACGCCCAGATGGGAACACCACCGCCAGATTTTTGGGGGACCTGCCCGCCATTCCAGCCGCCCTGCCCGTTCTGCGAGTTGTACTGGGGTGGAACGTACTTACCCTGCTGGTCATAGTAGCCGCCCTGGGGAAGCTGAGGAGCAGCAAACTGTGGGGCCTGGTTGTACTGCTGATTCTGCCCGTACTGCTGAGCATTAAACTGCTGGCCAGCCTGCTGCCCCTGTCCATATGATTGTGAGGCATACTGTTGCCCCTGCGCGTACTGCTGCCCATAGCCAAAAGCAGCTTGCTGTCCATACGTTTCAGTCTGCCCATAGGTTTCGGCCTGTCCGTAACCCGGCTGGGTGCCATAGTGCGGCTGCTGCCCATACGGCTGCCCCGAGGCGGCCGCCTGCCCAGATTGTCCATACTGACCTTGCGGCGGGAAGGACGCGGTTGGCTGACCTCCCTGTGGTGGGAACTGCGGCGCAGGAGGTGATTGCCACAGCTGCGCAGGAGGAAGCGCTTCAGTTGGCTGGAAGGGTGTCGAGCCCGCAGTCTCGTCCAGAGGATCCTTGGCGTTCTCTTCGCTCATTCCAAACCTCGCTTCTCTGCTGGGGTGCGACAACCGTTCGCATGGTTAATTCGACGCCATGCTGTTATCGCAAGAATAACGGCATTGCGCCTTTTCTAGAATGATTCGCCAGTTCTGAGGGGAGGACCACTACATGCCCGACCCACACCGTACACAGCTCGCATCACCAAAATACACAGCTCGAGTCACCAAGATAAGAAATCGCTAACTATCTATCACCCCGACAACTATGCACTTAACAGACGACGTTCGATATGCTCCACTAGAGCTTTTATCCGCAGATAGCACAGAGCAATATACTTCATGAGATGGGAAAACCAGTGTCGGAGCAACAGCATTCCCTAACAATCGCCGGGACGGGCTACGTGGGCCTTTCCCTGGCTATTCTCCTTGCCCAGCACAACTCCGTAACTGCCGTTGATGTCGTCGAGAAGAAGGTCAATCTCCTTAACCAAGGGCTATCCCCCATTAAGGACGCTGAGATCGAGGACTATCTCGCTCACGTGGAACTTGATTTCACCGCCAAGGTCAGTGAGCCGGGGGTATATACAAACGCGGAATTCGTCGTCGTCGCTACTCCCACCAACTACGATTCCCACACTAACTACTTTGACACGACCTACGTGGAGAACGTTATTGAGCAGATTCTGGACGAGAACCCTGATGCGATCATCGTGGTCAAGTCCACCGTTCCGGTTGGGTACACCGAAAGTATCGTCAAGCGCTACCCTGCTGGGAAATTCCTCTTCAGCCCCGAGTTCCTGCGCGAAGGGCATGCCCTGGACGACAATCTGCACCCCAGCCGCATTATTGTTGGCGTACCGCAGGGATCTGCCTTCACCGGCGAACTGTCCGCGGCCGCCGAAAAGTTCGCCGGTTTGCTTCAGGAAGGCGCGATCGACGACGACGTCCCCACGCTGATCATGGCCGCCACCGAGGCCGAGGCCGTCAAACTCTTCGCCAATACATACTTGGCGTTGCGTGTCGCCTATTTCAATGAACTCGATACGTACGCGGCCGTCCGCGGACTCGACTCTTCGAAGATCATCCAAGGTATTGGTTACGATCCCCGCATCGGCAGCCACTATAACAATCCCTCATTTGGATACGGCGGCTATTGCCTACCCAAGGACACAAAACAGCTGCTCGCTAATTACCGTGACGTTCCACAGAACCTCATCGCCGCAATCGTCGACGCCAACCGTACTCGCAAGGACTTCATCGCTGACGAAATCCTTGCCCAAGTTGTCAAGCAGGTGGCCGGCAGAGATGCTCATGCAACTCTCCAAACGGTGCTTGCCACGTCAAAACCTGTTGTTGGTGTGCACCGCCTTGCTATGAAGACCGGTTCGGACAACTTCCGCGCTTCCTCAATCCAGGGTGTCATGAAACGAATCAAAGCCCAAGGCATTCCAGTCATCGTCTTTGAGCCGAGCCTCGACGACCCAGAGTTCTTCGGCAGCGAGGTAACTCACGACCTCGAGTATTTTAAGGAACACTGCACCGTCATCGTAGCTAATCGTTGGTACGACGAACTCGCAGATGTTGAGGATAAGGTCTACACGAGAGATCTCTTCCGCCGAGACTGAGCTGGTACGTTTGCCCCATGGCAAACTACCGAAAATTCAGTCTGACGATGGACGCGGCGGATCCCCTCGCCCTCAGCAAATTCTGGGTGGATGCCCTTGGCTACAAGCACGAAGATCCTCCAGCTCCCCATACCTCCTGGGAGGAAGCTTGGGAGGCATGGGGCATGCCGGAGGAACGCCGGAATGATTTCAACGCTATCGTGGACCCAGATGGTATCGGACCCCGTATATTTATCCAGAAGGTTCCCGAGCCAAAGACATCGAAGAACCGCCTGCATTTGGACATTCGAGTGTCCGAGTCACCTGACGCGAAGGACCATGCTCTACTCCAGGCTAAAGCGGACGAACTTGTTGCCCTGGGAGCCACCCTTATGCACGTTTTCGACGATCCCGATGAAGGACATTGGATTGTCATGGCGGACCCCGAAGGAAACGAATTCTGCATCATTTGATCATCGGCGGACATGGCAAGTAACGGCGGTTCCGCAGCCGCGTAGGGCTATGAGCTGACTACCCTTAGCGGGTGAACATGTCCACGAAGGCCCTAGCAATAATTCGTGCATCCAGCCGGAGCGAACCGTTATTGATGTAGTTCACGTCATAGCGGATCTCCTCCTCGGGGAGCAGATCCAAGCCACCGTTGATCTGAGCAAGGCCAGCAATGCCCGGGCGAACATACAGCCGATGACTGAAACCAGGGATCTCCGCCTCGAGCTTCTCGTAGGACATCTCTCGAACCGGCCTCGGCCCCACTAGACTCATGTCACCTCGGAGAACATTTATTAGCTGAGGAATCGCATCCATGTGGGTCGTGCGGAGGAAATCACCAATTGTAGTGATGTCGGTATCCTCAAGAGCTCCCCAGGTAAGCCTTTCTCGTCCGGTCTGGGTTCGCGTTGACCGAAAATTAATGAGAGTGAATGACCTGCCATTTTTGCCTACCACTTCCCGAGTAGACAAAACGGGACCGTCAGACTCTCGTTTAATGAGCAGTGCAATAACAACAGAGGGAATGGCCAGGGCGACCAGTGCAATCACTGAAATGAAAATATCGAGAATTCTCTTCATCGCTTGGAAGCCAGGCTTCTGCGAGGTCAGGTCAAGGTGAACAGCCTCAACCTGAAATTCTCCCTGGGTGGCGTGAACAGCGCCAAAGGAAGAACCGCCGGGTACGATGAAAAAAGGCTCGTTGTCGATATTCGACATGATGGACCTCGTTTGGATTGGTCAATTTTGCGTGATGAATTTAAGTTAACACATATTTAATTGAATGCGCCAAGAAAGTTCTATACGCTTTTATGACAATTCTGAAAAATACCTGGTGAATGCAGTCGCATGTATTTACCTCGTACATTTATTTCACGTCAATAATGGACGGTCACCGTCCACCAATCCCTCACCCATCATGTGACGGGGCCCTAAGTAGGCCACCTCCAAGCAGGACCACCCAACGTAGACAGCGATGCCCCCATCCAGTTCCCAAACATTTTGAGACCGTCAGGCCACTCAAGTAGATAGTTCGGAGCACTCAAGTAGACCGTCAGGCCACTCAAGTAGATAGCGACGACACCAACCAACAGTGCAACGCACGTAGGCCCGGAGTTCATATACTCCGGGCCTACTGTAAAAACCTCACACCCACGAAGAGCCTGGTAATCAGACCATTACGCAGAACCGTGAAAACGAGCAGAAAAAGACGGCAGCCCCACTCCTAGGACTGCCGCCACAAATTTACAAATAAGGGGCCCGATTAATGTGTCGAGAACCCGGGAGAGGAGCCACAGACCCACTCTTATAGATAGGACAAACTTCTAGCCCACAGGGAGTGGCATTGTGGAACCTTGCGGAACACTGCTCTTTCGGGCCGCAACAGACGCCATAGGCATGACCAGTGCGTAGAAGACAACCCAGAGGGGCCACAGGTGGCACGTTGCGAGAAGCCAACCTCCCTGACGTAGGGCAAGATCAGAACGCTGACGCATCCGAACAATACCCACCAGTGAGCAGATGACTGTACCAACCAGATAAACGGTCAAGATACTCATTGTGCTTCCTCCCCCATGACGGCGCCTACTCACCATCATTAACTTTGTCAGTCTATAGCCTACTAAAGTCCGGTCAGACGATATAAGTCCTAACTAGTTAACATGAACACCCTCACATATGTAACTATTTTTGAGAAGTTGTCCTTTCTTGCGGAATTTCAATTGTGATTTTACCTAGGGCCACCAGGGAAAACTTCGTGTTGTCAAGTGACTAATGGACATTTTTTTCCACGAAATGGCAGTGACATAAGGTCCCCAAATTGTGGCGAAGAGCACATTCGCTTGATTATTGATTATCAACACATACGCCACTTCGGCATGCAACAAGACAAATAATTAAAGGGGGAGGTCCATTGAGGCAGAAGTAGTTTCACTTCCCCCATTGCTTGTTACCAGGATCTCCACCACAACACCCACACCCCACATGAACGCCGAGCTTTCACTGGGTCACCCGTTCCCTCACCGCGCTTTTTCAGCTTTTGACTAGGCATTGTCATGTGGTGCTGTATGCGCACGTTGAACAGACATGCGCATACAGCGAGGGTACGCACAACGGGAAGCCCTTCCTCCGCAGGAGAGCCGCCCACATCATCAAAACGGTGATCTTTCACCTCGATGAGCCAAACTGCCCTCCCGAGCGAAAGGGGGCAACATTTATTGGCTCACGCACACAACCCCAGGGCGTGACCCCAGCAGCGTGCTCATGTCCTAACTTATACTATTCGAACCTTTTGTTTCACACCGTTGTTTCAGATTTGAAATAAATCACAAAGTGCATTTATGTTATCGCTGAAATCCAGACATGAATACGTGCAGTTCTAACATGAGAGAGGTAGAAGGTGAAACAATAGTGTGATATACGGGCCAGTCCCGGGATGATTGCTAGGCCCTATAAGAACACCATTTATGGAAGCGTCAATTCACTCTCCACGTTGGCCACGCCGTCGTAATCGAAGAATGCGAGTGCACCACCTGTGTAGTCGAGTGGCACCTGAACGTAATACCACCCTTCAACACTCTGGCCCGGCGCAACCTCCTCAAGACTCTGCACAGAGTCAGCTTCCCGAATGGTCATCTCTTCCCACGAACGATCTCCGCCACCGTCTCCGTAGTACACGGTGACTCCCACATCACGCCCAGGCGACGCGGCGACGGCACCTTCATTGGTGAAACGCATCTTGAGCGCGGCAAAGCGAAAACCTTGATCCAATTCCGGCAGGTCGGCAATTCCTGCCAGACGCTCTGTCGCGTCTGGCAGGAACTCCAATTTCTCAACCTTCCACACTCCAACAGTGACGGAGCCATCCGCATTCTGACCGTTACTAGGGTTGGGAGTGGGGTCCTCGTTAGTTCCCGGCAGCGGACTAGGGCTACTAAAGGTTGGAATTGGAACTGGAGCTGGCGTGGGATCATCATTGGTAAAGAAGGAGACCACACCCGCCCCAAGCGAGATCACCATAGAAATCACAACGACGACGAAAGCCAGAGCAAAACGTGGCGCCGCTGAGCGAGGCTGCCTCCCAAGGTTCCTGTAACCAGCACCCGCATGGGCCCCGAAAGTACCCGGAGCCGAAGGCGCGTTGTACCCTCCCTGCCCCGAATAGCTACTCGCCGTGGGGTAGGCATTCGTAGATTGTGACTCCGGGGCCGTACCAGCAGCACGTCCTCCCTGCCCCGGATAACCTTGCTGCCCAGACGCCGATCCCTGCACATGTGGCACAGGCGTCCCCCACGCAGATTTGGCCTGCTTACGTCCGGAATGAAACAACGACGTCGTCCCACCGCTGCTAAACGGGCCACTATCGGACTCAGCCGAACTAAACGGTCCGGGATTCCGTTTGCCGAAGCCTCCGGACGCCCCCTGGCCACCGTTCCACGCACTCTGCTGCCGATCCGGCCGTCCGGGGGTAGGGCTTGCTGGATATTGATCGTTCATGGCCGTTTCCTCACGGTTGACGGTGACAGGAGCTTGACTAAGGTGCTGCGGAACCTGAGTTGATAGTGGCTACACCTCTTTTGTGATTCTATCCCGCAATGAGGAGAACAAGCGCGAGCGCCAGCAGTCCTCCCAGGGCAATGCTCCCCCACCACTGCAACGCTGCCCACCACGGCGAACGCTCCATCGTGCCCCGCCGCATCGGCAGGATAGGTGCGTCATTAGCAAGTTGTTTAGGATGCTTACGTAGCCGCTCAATCACCCGCTCCTGTTCTGGCGTCACCATCTCCACGTTGGAGAGTTCACCCATTCCAGGCTCCGTCTGTTGCAATGCGAGCAACGTGCCCACCGGAGGATCTTGTGGGTCCTTCGCATCGACCCCTTTGAGGAGGATGACGGAACGGAAGTTCGTGCCGTCGTCGAGCGGATGAACGACGACGGGTACCAGTAGCCCCTGATTCTTCCCTCCCCGCTGCACGTACCGCTGATACGGGGTCTCGTCCGTTCCAAGCGTGCGCGCCACCACCGGAATTCCCTGAACAACCGGTGGTTTGAGTAGCCACGGAACAAGGAAAGCGAGCGACACCACGACCATCGCGACAAGCAAAATGAGGAATTTGCCGTTGGTTAAATCAATCCTGCCAAAAAGAACCGTGGCGACTGTGCCGCCAACAACTCCCACAAACATCCCCGTACCCGTGCGGCGCAGATGGTCGATCGGCCGATTGGCTGGGATCGCCGCAGCCATAGAAATCTGTTGGACCAGATGAACTTTCGCCACTCTCAGCTCCCGAGATACTCGACAATGTCCTTCGCCGCATGCCGCGATGCCCACCGTGCTCCGATAGTGGAAGCGCTCGGCCCATACCCGAGCAGGTGAATGCGCGGGTCATGGGCCACATGCGTGCCATCCATGACGATACCGCCCCCGTGCACCCGCAATCCAAGCGGCATGAGATGGCGCAGCTCTGCGCGAAATCCGGTAGCCCAGATGATGGCATCGGCCTGCCAGTACTTACCGTCCGCCCACGCAACTCCATCCGCTTCCACCGACGTGAACATCGGCTTGCGGTTCGTGAGGCCGCGCGCATGGAGGGACCGCGTGAAATCGTTGATGGGGAGACCCGTTGTGGCAACCACGGGCAGCGGAGCCAGCCCAGATTCCACCCGCTGACGCACTTTATGTTCGACTTCCTTGCCAAATTCAGCTGTGAGACCGCGCCCGTCCGCACCGGTAGTGGAGGTGTTCTCCCCGGTGAAGGGTCCGTGCCAGCGTGGTGGCGTGCGCGTCACCCAGAGAATTTTCTTCGCGACTCCGTCCAGATCGTCCAGATGAGAGAGGGCGGAGACTCCACCTCCAACGACGACGACGCGGCGGCCCTCGAACGCCCGAACCCCCGGATAATCCTGGGTATGACACTGAATCCCACGGAACTTGGCGGCGCCCGGGTAGTAGGGGATGAAGGGGCGGGTCCAGGTACCGGTGCAGTTGACGAGTGCTCGGGCACGGAAAGTACCTGCGGTGGTGTGGGCAAGAAGACGCGGTTGCGAGCCGGAGGACGTGTTGTCGTCGATAACGGAGGTGACCAGCACCGGCCGAAGAATCGGCAGGTCGAATTCCTCCTCAAACTCACTGAAATACGTGGGTACCCAGTCAGCCGACTCAGAGGTGGGATCAATGGGGCCGGCGGGGAACCCTGGGAGGTCGGCAATGTGATTGACCGTTGCCATCGTCAGGCTAGGCCAGCGATGCTGCCACGCCCCACCAGGGCGATTCTCCGCATCCAACACAAGATAGGTGCCACGGGAGGCAGATGTATCAAGCGTTGGTGTATCGGACGCTGGTGTTGATGTACGGGGGTGCCGGGCGTCGTCGTCGACATATCC
Source organism: Actinomycetaceae bacterium (assembly GCA_039812645.1). Lineage (GTDB taxonomy): Bacteria > Actinomycetota > Actinomycetes > Actinomycetales > Actinomycetaceae > Ancrocorticia. The sequence goes on along the minus strand of JBDIAV010000020.1, from coordinate 13,037 downwards.
AGAAAATCCACGTCGCTGTAGCTCGTGGGCGATAGCAAGGCCTGCCTGACCCGCACCGATGACGAGAACGTCGACATCGCGAGGGGCAGAGGGCACGGCAATCTGCTGCGAGCCGTCGAGATTCCATACAGGAGCATTGCCGGAGGGGCTAACAGCGGGAATCCATGCGCCGGTAGGAATGCGGGAGAAGCTACGTCGCTGTGACCCTCGCGGCGGCTCTTGAATCCTCATGCGTCCAACCTACCGGATTGGGTGCGAGCGAGGCGCGAAAGTCCGGGAGATGAGGCGCGAAAGTCCGGGAGATGAGGCGCGAAAGTCCGCCAGTTTTCTCCACAGAAGCCGTTCGTGCAGATCCCGTCGACAGGAGTTAACTGTGCGGCGAAGCGTGTCGGAGATGGGGCTAAGGGGTTGCGCCGATGGGTCAAGACCTATTGGCATGACCTCTACACTCGAGGTATGGATCTTCTGCACGTACACAAGCTCGCTCGCGGCCTCATGGATACCCATGGGCTCGAGCAGTGGGGGCTGGTGTTCGATCGTGCGCGCAAACGCGCAGGGATGACGAAGTATGGCGACCAGGTCATTAGCCTGTCGCAGCCGCTCATGAGCATCTACAACGAAAAGCAGGTACGCGATGTCATTCTCCACGAGATCGCACACGCACGGGTTGGAAGCGGGCATCGGCATGACGAGGTGTGGAAGAAAGAAGCTCGTAGGCTTGGGGCCACACCGCGAGCGTCCATCAAGGAGGGGCCGAGTGCTCCAGCTCCCTATGTGGGGCGCTGCCCCAATGGACACGAGGTTCAGCGATATCGGCTTCCCCGCGGAGCTCGTTCGTGTGCCACGTGCTCACGAGCATTTGACGAGCGCTACATTCTCACCTGGTATCAGAGAACTGCAGCATGAGAAGAGTGCAAGACAGCAAGACAATCGGGAGTCATATATTTTACAAGACCCCCTTGTTTCACAAAACTAGAGGGGTAGTAACCTGGGATGACAAGACCCCAGAAGCATCGAACTATAGCTAAATTTCTCCAGGACAACGGCTGGGTGCATATACGTACACGCGGGTGTCACGAGAAGTGGCGCTGTCCCGAAACTGGTGTGATGGTCCTCGTTACACATCACGGGGTGCCATATCCACGGGAGTCGTGCATCAGATACAGAAGCACTTCTCGGGCAACCAAACCTCGAAAGGATGGAACTGATATGAAGTATCAGGTAAATACCTATATCGACACTGACAAAGTATGGACCATCGAAGTTCCCTCCCTCACGAGCCACACACCTACCGGAGAGAAGGTTCCAGTAACCGGTATGTCACCAACGTGGAAAGGCGTTGAAGCTGCAGCATGTGATCTCATCAGCGCATGGACCGGGCAATCTGTTCACAGCGTCGATGTAGATGTTCAGGTAATTGTTCCCGACGATATCAAGTCGTTGTGGGAGGAAAGCGTTCAGACCGAGCAAGCGGCACGAGCTAAACTACAGATCGCCGCTAACCTCAGAAGAAAAGCGGTTCACAATATAAGGGCAGCCGGATATACAGGAGAAGCAGCAGCTCGGGCCTTCGGTGTCAGCCAGCAGCGGATCAATCAACTCGCCCACTCATGAGTTCACGTACAAACTCATTGGGAACCACTTCAGGAGGAACAAGCATGGGCGCGCAGGAATTACGCACGAAGCCACGCCGTCGCTGGCAGGAAATCGGTACAGCATACGTCATGCTTCTGCCATCACTGATCGGCGTGGGGCTATTTCTTATCGTGCCGTTCTTTCTTGTCTTCGCGATCTCGTTGACGGACTGGAACCTCATCAACCCGCCTAGCTTCATCGGGATAGCGAATTACGAATACATCTTCTCGGGTAGCGACTTCAGCAATTCACTTCTCGTCACCGTGGTCTTCACGCTCATGGCACTACCAACGGCGATTATTCTCGGGCTTCTCATCGCCCTAGGTCTCAACCGGCGACTACCCGGCTCCACATTCCTGCAGCTGCTGTATGTGTTGCCCTGGGTATGTGCACCGCTCACCCTCGGCGTGGTGTGGCAGTGGATGCTCGCCCCTTCCAACGGACTCATTAACGCCGTGATTGGCCAACGCATCGAATGGATGAGTAACACAAGCCTGGCGCTACCAGCGGTAGCCTTCGTCTACGTATGGCAGAACGTGGGTTATATTTCGCTGTTCTTCCTCGCCGGGCTTCAGGGAATCCCCCAGTCCGTTATCGAGGCCGCGAAGCTTGACGGCGCCGGGTCGGTGCGGCTCGTCACCAAGATGTACCTGCCACTTTTGCGGCCTACCACTTTCTTCGTTCTCGTCACCACCTTTATCTCCTCCTTCCAGGCTTTTGACCTCGTGTATGGCCTGACTGGCCGCAAACCTGGCTACCCCAGCGGCACCACAGATCTCATCGCCGCGCGCATCTACCAAACCGCTTTCGCTGGTGGGAACCTCGTCGGAAGAGCCTCCGCTATGGCGGTAGTACTCCTTGTCATCGTCATTGCCATCACCGTGGCGCAACAGCGTTACTTCGCCAAGCGCACCGTCTACGAATTGGACTGAGCGATGCCGAACGAAACAAAAACAATGAACCAATCTCGCAAGAATAACGACGGCACATCGGCCGCCCATGGCCCGTCAAGCACCGGTGTTGCATCAACCGTGTCCATCACTCATCTCCGGACGAACAAGCATCGCACACCAAGTTGGTGGTTCTCCGTCATCCTCACCTACCTTTTTCTGGCAGCCGGCGCTGCCGTCATGGCGGTTCCGTTCCTGTTCTCGTTCATGACGAGCCTAAAGACAAAAAAACAGTTCGACACCACCGATCCACTCACTCTTCCCCATCCACTCACCTTTGATAACTACACCGCACTCTTTGGGGACAAATACGACTTCATCGTTCCCATCGCGGTCACCGTCCAGGTGGTTCTCGTGCTTACCATCGGACAGATGGTCTTCTCAGTCCTGGCGGCGTACGCATTTGCCCGGCTGCGCTTTCCTGGGCGCGAGGTGATCTTCTGGATGTATGTAGCCACCCTCATGGTGCCACCCATCGTCACAATGATCCCGCTGTACTCGATGCTGGCCCCGATGGGGCGCAACACATTTATAGGACTCGTACTCCCCTTCATGCTCGGCTCGCCCTACGCCATCTTCCTGCTGCGACAGAACTTCCAAGCTGTCCCCCAAGAAATTCTCGATGCCGCAAAGATTGACGGCGCAGGTCAGTGGCGCACCCTCTGGTCTATCGTGCTGCCGATGAATCGGCCCATTCTCGCAACGCTGCTCCTTATTACCGTCGTGACCCAATGGAACAACTTCCTCTGGCCCTCGATCATTGCACCAACCCCCGAGTGGAATGTGCTCACGGTAGCCACGTCGGCGCTTCAAACCCAGTTCGATGGCAACTGGACGCTCGTCATGGCCGCAACAACGATTGCCCTTGCACCGTTGATCATCCTGTTCCTCATCTTCAACAAGCAGATTGTGCAGTCGCTGGGGATATCCGGGCTGAAGTAGGGAAGTAGGGACAGGGCGCTCGGTACAAGCATCGGAGAGATCACCGTTTCATGGAGAGGTCACCCCGCGTAGGCGTTACCTCTCCCGACAAGGGTGACCTCTCAACTGTGGGAATAGGTACGTAAGCAGGCGCCGTCGTCGATACAAATCAACACAATCCCCTCCAACCTAGGTTGATAAACCGGAATTACTGGTCTCTTCGCGGCAATTACGATTAGGCTGAGAAGGTAACTGCGAATCGCTGTTGGTTGCGGGGCCCTTCCCCAGGTCGTTGCCCTACAACGCCTCACCCACATCTCGGGTCCGCACAATTGAAAATTTAAGGAGACGTTATGAAGTCTAAGGTCCGGCCGGCCAAGATGATGGCCGCAGGGGCTGCCAGCCTCGCCCTCGTGCTGGCTGCTTGCTCACCTGGAAGCGACTCTTCCAACAACACGGATTCTGACTCCACCTCCGGAGACAAGACCACCGTCACCTTCCGCCTCTGGGATGACGTCGCCGCTCCGGCTTACGAGGACTCCTTCAAGGAGTTCGAGAAGCAGAACGAGGACATCACCGTCAAGGTCGAGGTAGTCCCGTGGGGACAATACTGGGAGCGCCTCCCACTGGACATTAATTCGGGGGACATGGCTGACATCTTCTGGGTCAACTCGTCCAACTTTGCCCAGTACGCAGACAACGGCAACCTCATCGACATCACCACCGCACTCGGCGATGACCACGACGAGTGGGTTCAGTCCGTCGTCGATCTCTACACCCGCGACGGCAAGCTCTGGGGTGTCCCTCAAATCTGGGACTCCATCGCCCTGTATTACAACATGGATCTCGTTCAGGACGCCGGCATTGACGTAACCTCGTTGAAGTGGGTTCCTGGCGCGGGCGACGGCGACACGCTACTCGCCGCCGCTCAGAAGCTGACGAAGGACGAAGCAGGTAAGACCGCCGACGATCCCGCATTCGACGCAGCCAAGACCGACGTGTATGGCTTCAACGCTCAAGCTGACATGCAGGCAATTTACCTGCCATGGTTGGCAGAGAATGGAGCTCAGCTCCAGGACCAGGACGATCAGTTTGATTTCGCTTCCGATAAGGGCATCGAATCCTTCAGCTACCTGATTGACCTCATCAACAAGTACAAGGTCGCTCCGTCGGCAGCCGATACGAACACAAACGGTGACATCACCCGTGACCTGTTCCTTCAGGGTAAGCTGGCACTCTTCCAGTCCGGCCCATACAACCTCAAGACCATTGCTGAGAGCGCAGGCGACATCAACTGGGGAATTGCACCGATGGTCGAAGGGCCTGAAGGTCGTGCGGGAACCGTACATGGTGTGGTAGCCGTGGGCAACGAGAAGTCCAAGAACCGCGATGCGACAGTGCGAGTACTGGAATGGCTCGGCTCTGCCGAAGGTCAGCTCCCACTCGCCGAGCAGGGCGTATCGTTCCCGGCAGCCGTCGATGCTCAGGAAGCATTCGTCTCCTACTGGGCAGACCAGACCGTTGACGTGACACCATTCATCGAGGCAGCCGAGGGTAAGACAGCTCGTCCGCCGGTTGGTCCCTTGGTAAATGCAGGCACCAATGCCTTTGTTCCCGGACTTGCCGATGCCTTCCTCGGAACTGGGGACACTGCTGCGGCACTCAAGGCCGCCCAGGATGCTGGCAACGCGGCGATGAAGTAGCAGAACCCGCAGAAGACGGCATTCGCCGTCGCCAAACTAAAGCGAGTGAGGGGCACACCCATGAAAGTGGGTGTGCCCCTCACCTGTTTCACCAGGTCCTCCGGAAATGATAGGAAATCCCCGGATGAGTTTTTAACCCTCACCCAATCCATGCTCCGTTGCTAGCAAATACATAACGCTGACCACCAATCCACTGCTCACCAGTCAGCATGGCACCGCTGGAATTCATGTAGTACCAGGTGCCGCCAACTGCAACCCATCCCGTCTGCATCGCACCACTGGCGTTGAGGTAATACCACTTACCGCCCACGCTCAGCCAACCAGTTTGCATGGCACCGCTGGAATTCATGTAGTACCAGGTGCCGCCAACTGCAACCCATCCCGTCTGCATCGCACCGCTCGCGTTGAGGTAATACCACTTACCACCTACGCTGACCCACCCGGTCTGCCTGACACCACTGTCATTTGAGTAGTACCAGGTCCCATCAATGAGGATCCATCCTGTCTGGATCGCACCATCGGCACCGTAGTAGTACCACTCTCCATCAACATTGACCCATTCAGAAACGGGGCCGGGGGCCGAGGGGCCCGTGACCGTTTGTGTGTCAGCGCTCAGAGGCAGCACGGTTGGGTTGTAGAAAACTGGGTCATTCGACGCCGTCGCCACTAACCCCATCCTCTTGCCCGACTGCGCCTGAGTTAGCTTGAAGGTCTTCTTCGTTGCCCCGGCCACTGCCTTTCCATCGGCCTGCCATTGGAAGGACAGGGTGGTGTTCGGAGGAAGCTTGCCTCCCTGCGAGAAGGTGAGAACACTGCCCACAACCCGCTCGCCTGTAACCATAGGGCTGATCTGCGAGGTCGGAACAGGAATCTTCTGGTATGTGGTGGACTTTGTCACCGACTTTCCAGCGAACTGTTGCGTCCAGTAGATGCCATAACCGATGTCCGACTCAGAGCACCCTAGACCCATCATTGTGAACGAAGGATTGAGAATGTTCTGACGGTGCCCAGACGAGTTCATCCATCCGGCCACCACTTCCGCGGGGGTGCTATATCCAGCGGCAACGTTCTCTCCCGTTAGGCCTCCAGCCCCCACTGCGCCCCACAAGCTCCAGCCATACTTAGTTGGCAGATGCCCAAACTCACCGGTTGTGGCCATCCAGTCGGACCACATGGAAGAAAGGCTATTGAGTCCCGGATCTAGCACCATGGCTGCCACACCCGCCTTTGCTCGCTCAATGTTAACGAGACGCAACACCTCTTGCTGATAACTCGCGAGAGAGAAAGCGGAGGGGGATGCGTTGCTGGATACACTGGTTGATGTACTCGCAGCCGCGCTGGATTGACCGTCCAAGGCTTCTGTTACCGCAGCCCTTCCACGGTAACCAGATTCATCGACAATACCGGGCCACACCTCGGTGCTATGGGCGGTCAAACTCTCCACATCAAAGGGAGAATCCACAGTGGACGCAGCCACCGATTCCGTTCCGTTGGAGACGGAATCTACCGCCTCTGCGGGGGCAACAACCAATAGACCAGCAGCAAGCACAAAAGCGCAACCCGCGCTACCAACCTTACGGAGCCCCCGAGGGGAATGTTCCAAACCATAAAAGGAACGTTGGATGGAAGAATGTTCTTTCATTCTTAAACTCCTGACTAAACGGCGTCAAAATCACGGGACCCTACGAGCCCATCCACCGTCAGTATATCCACCCAACACAATATATGTTCCATTCGTTTTATTAATTGACACTACAATTAATGTCGCGTGGTATTTCGTTAGATCGTCTCGCTTCTCCACAGCACATTGAGGATTCCCATAGCACCCGCTTCTACAATCTCAAATGTCTGGTCGAAGTCGCCGGTATACCAAGGATCCGGCACGTCGTGCTTCCCACCCGAGGAGTAAAAATCAGAGTAGCCACGGCGCGACTTCTGGGAGTCACCCTCATCAGCCAACACACCGCCGTCGCCAAAACAACCGGCGGGTACCAACGCGGTGGTTCCATCAAATTCACGCCACAGATGAACGCGATCAAGCGGCACACCAGCCTGTTCACACATTGACTTGAGGGAACGAGCATGGCCAACAGTCATCGCAAGGATGAGACCCGAACCTCGCAAATCCTGCACCGATGCTCGGCGCGCCCGGCGCTGTGGCACCACATATCCGTTCTCTCGAAGAACTCGCGCCGCAGGCGGATAGATCGGGTTCCCCTGCTCTTCGGCAGAAACACCACAGCTAGATACCGTGTACTCCAATCCTTGTTCTGCAATCCGCGCTTTCAACACCACCTCACCCATGGGCGAGCGGCAAATATTTCCGGTGCACACTACAAGAATCTGCGGATTCTCGGCGAGCTTCGCACGAATGGCGGCTCCGGCACGTTCGGTCTGATCAAAAGGCTGCAATGCTGAAGTCATGCTCCCATGCTACGGGGTTCAATTCCTCAGTGGGCTCCTAGTATGCACCATGCCGCACATGGCACAGCGGTGAAATTACGCGGGCAACGAGGCAAAAGCTTTGGCTAACCGCCGCTCGAAGGCAGGAGTCGGTTCAGTGAAGAGCTCCACCGTGGGCTGCTTACGGCCAGGGCGCCAGAAACCGACGGCGGTGCCGCCGGCAATAATTGACTTCCTAAAGACGCCATTATTGCCGGGGACAAGTTCCTCAGCATGCTCGTCCGGAATCGTCATCCAGCGGGTCCCATAGCCAAGGATCAATTCGTCAAAGCCCGGAAGTGTCAGGAGCGAACGCGAAACCGGCGTGGCTTCCGCACGTTCAAGCACCGAGTTATGCACCCAGTAGGTTTCGCCGTCCACAACGATTCCCGTGAGTTCGGGTTTCAGCGCATCGATCACTGTATCGATCTCGCGAAGCGGCAGCTGCGACCACCAATTGACATCCTTGCGCGACGCCGGCCCATGTGACGTCAAGTAGCGCGAGACCACCTCAAATACTGCTTCCTCGCGATCGAGTGAGCGAGGATTCTCAATCCAGTCCTCAGCAAGCACGAACTTCTGGTGACCATCGGAACCAACCGGCCCCTGGACAAGCACACCCTCAATGCAGAGATGATGAAGCATGTAATATGCCCATTCTTTACGCACCAGGGCACCACGCTCGGTCCATGCTCCAATGAGCGCCTCCCGGCTCGCGGCCTGACTTGGAAGAGCCCCGGACGACGGTGTGGAACTCCCAGACGCGCCGTCCACAGCCACATCTACGACGTGCGTGACCGCCACCCCCAACGTTTCTTGCTCGAACCCGGGTGCCCGGTCAGGCGACGTAGCCATCTCACCAATCTCACCGGTGCGAAGCAGTTCGTAGGTGAGCTCTCGGGTGCCATCAAGATGCTGTGATTCAATCCCATGATCGATACGGCGCTTTTCCTGCCCGAGAAGGCGTGGCAGCGCCGTGAGCTTCAGGTACCAGCCAACATCCTCAGCAGGCAAAACATGGAGAGTACCGCGCTGAGGCCACGAACGGACTACCTCACGAGAGTTGAAAGACTCACGCACCTCCACGATTGACCGCGAACGTGAGCGCAGCGCCATCGAGACGAGAACACCCGGCCAGTCCTGCCCTTGCATGCACATCATCGCACGGGTCGCTTCGGCAGGACTGCCCCACGGTTCGCCAACAAGCCGTTGGGCAACAATGCGGAGTTGGGAGATTCGGCGTCGATCAGTAGCGGTGCTCATGCCCGTGATTCTGCCCTATGGCTCCGACACGGTACAGCGTCTTTCTGCTTCCAATACGGTTACCAAAGAAACATCCCGTCAGCTCACGCCCCTATCATCAGACAATGGCTCTCCCCCACTCCAGCTTGACCTTGTCGCTGCGTCAAGGTTTAGCGTCGCCGGTATGGATATTTCAGTTATTGATTCAGCATCTGCGATGACTTTGATACTTGATGCCCCGCAGGGCCAGCGCGCTGACCTCGTGCGGGCAATGTGGAAGCCGATGGCGGACATGTACCGCTACGCACCGGGCGAGGTCGATCTCGCACAGGTTCATCGCCAGGGTTTTGGATTCTCATGGGACGAGTCGACCGATTCCACGCGCGAGGCGTTAGATGCCCTGATCCAAGCGGACGCCTGGAACCGTGTTGAGTCGGCTCTTCATGATGGACTTGCCGCTCTTCAACATGCCGACCCGGCAGCCAAGCTTCCGGACATCAAGGTACTGCTCGTGATCGGCGATTCCAGCGACGCTCATTTTATGGAGGAGATTAAGGGGCTCTCAGCTTTCGGTGGCATGAGTGGGTACATCTCGATCACCCTCTGGCCCACCAAGGAGGTGTTGGAAAGACTCGAGGCGATCGTCGTCCACGAGCTCCACCACAACGTTCGGTATTCACCCGGCAACGTGGTGTGGAATCCAATGACTGTCACCGTTGGCGAGCAGGTGATTTCGGAAGGTTTGGCGGACGTGTTCGCCGCGGAATTGTACGGGGATCGTGGATATTCACACTTCGTCTCGGCCGAAACCTATAACGACGACGACGTCCTGGCCAAAGTTGCATCCGGCCTGGATGTGACTGGCATGCAGAACTTCACCGTTTGGGTGCACGGCGATGCGAGCGCGCGTTTGTTCGGTCTCGAACCTGTCGGTTTACCAACGGGAGCCGGGTACGCAGTGGGGGCGCGTCTGGTCCGTGCCTACCTTGATGCCACTGACAGCACGGCAGCACAGAACGTTCGAGCCTCGGCAGCCGAGGTCATCAAGGTTGCCTTCGATCAGCTTGAACTCGGCAACTAGTCTTTGGTTGTTGTGTTCCTCAACGAGGTAAGACTATGAGTGAAGGTAAAGCGGGAAGCTGAGATAGAAGGAACCAATGGAGTGGACAGTTCAAGAACTTGCTGAACGAGCGGGCATCAGTGGACGAACACTGCGCCATTACCATCGCATCGAGCTTCTCACACCGGATCGGGTTGGAGCCAACGGTTATCGATATTACGGCTCCACCTCGGTCGCCCGGCTCCAACGAATACTTCTGCTACGGGAGACCGGCATGCCTTTGGCTGAGATCGCCGACGTCCTCGATACTCCTGAAGATATTTCAGCAGAGATCGAGGCACTCGACACCCACCTCCATCAGCTCATCCAAGAGCGAGAGGGGATTGACCGGCGCATTCGGGCAGTTGAACACACTCTCACCATGCGTAAACAAGGGCAAGAGCCTCGCATGGATGTCATGCTCGACGGATTTAATGACCGCTATGAAGAAGAAGTGGTCCAGAGGTGGGGCCAAGAAGCTTTCAACGCCTCTAACAACTGGTGGCACGGCAAATCGATCGTGGAGCAACGGAAGTGGAAGTACGACGCAGAGCAGTTACTTGCCCACTGGCGCGAACTCCATGAAGCGGGGCATGCTCCCTCTTCTGATATCGCACAAAAGCACGCGGCTCGGCACTATGCATGGTTCGCAGAGATACCCGGCACTCCGACGCACGCAGGCGACAGAGAGACTTCCATAGCCATGGTGCAAGGGATGGCCGACATGTATGAGTGCAATCCCGACTTTCATGAAGCCTTTGGAACAAAGGCGGCAGCCAGCTATGCGGCCGCGGCGCTACGCCTCTACGTTGAGATTCTTTAAGGGGCCCGGACCTGCACAAACGGCAAGCCCGGGCCCCTCTACCAACATCAGTGGAACATAACGTAAGCCAGAAACCTACGGTCCCGATCAGTTCGTCGTCGTCAATAATCTCCTTATAGTGACGGGGGCTGCATCAGGTGTTGTAGGAAATGATGCAGCCCCCGTTTTTGTCCGGACTGTTCTTCGATTGCGTGACTCGAAGAACTATGTCGATCCGGACCGTGCAAATCCGCGTCACCCGATATCAGGAGGAAGTTCGGGACATCCGGTGGGCGGACGAACTCGTCGCGATAGGTGGCCACCATGGGCCCTCCTGGAGATTGTGAGTGATCCAGTGAACGGGTGGATACTCTCAATCACCTACAAGCAGACAAGTTCTGGGGTGCGTGAGCCAAAAAGTCTTGCGTCTCAGGCGGTGAAAGCCTTGGTGAGTGCCTGAGCGGCAATACGAGCATCAGCCACCAGGGACGAGGTGGTGATGTAGGCATGGTCGTAAGCGAGTTCTTCCGTCAGGGAAAGGTCACCAACGCCCTTGATCTGGGCCAGGCCGGTCATACCCGGACGTACAGCCAAACGGCGGGTGAAGCCAGGGATCTGATGGGCAACAACCCGGTAGGAAGAAGTACGGACAGGACGCGGGCCAACCAGGGACATATCCCCGAGGAGAACATTGATGAACTCAGGAATGATGGTAAGGCCGGTAGCGTGGAGGAAAACACCCACCCGGGTCTGGTCCGACTCGGCCATATCCAAGGCTGGGTTGTGCGTGGAGCGGAAAGTAAACAAGGTGAACGACTGACCATTCCTACCCACCACCGTCTGCTTAGCCAGAATCGGCCCTTCCGACTCGCGCTTGATCAGCAGAGCGATCACCGCAGCAGGAAGTGCCAGGGCAATCAGTGCGATGAGGGAGACAACAACATCAACAATCCGCTTGGCCACCTGGAAAGACTGAGAAGGCGCAGGATGAACCGACGCAACCCGAAACTGGGCGTCAAAGGCCTGGGCGGCAAAAGAACCGCGGGAAAGGGCAGCATTATCGAACGTCGACATGAGAGACCTCGTTTGTGGTGTTGGTGTTGGTATCACCTGCGTGATGGGTTTTAAGTTAGCACATATCTGATGGAATGCTTCCAGAAAGTAATGCACAATTTAGTGACAAAGCTGCAAAACCCCTAATAAACGGCTTGTTTGCACGTACGGATATAATCTACGTCACATTTTTATAGCAAGGAGAGTCGTTGGGGCAGCATGACAACATTGGGCTCCATTGCCCACATATTCGCCGGTTGTCAGGGCGTCACTCCATTTTGGAACTACCGCATGGTAGCGAGCCTGCAACACCACACTGCGACTCACCAGGGATCAATAACCCCAAGAAACCAAAGCAGTTCTCAAGCACCACGCCCCACCCGCCAGGTTCGCCAACACCATGCAAACCCCACCGAGTTAGATCCGTAGCTCTCGCCATCGAACTTCCTCTTCAACCAACACCACAACTATATTCACCCACCCCCTTCCCACACCTCCCCCAAAAGTCGAGACTTTCATTCCCCCAAAAGTAGGAGACCCGCCTCCCCCAAAAGTAGGACACCCCGCATAAACACTCACATCCACCCCACACGGACCATGGGCCATGGGCCATGGGCCATGGGCCACGATGCACGCTGGACCAAGTTCTCCATGTAACCCATGGAGAGAGCGGCGCAATTTCTGCGAGTGTAGGAATTGATTAGACGTCGAAGCCATGAGGTGTTGGGCATATAGCGGGGTACATAGTGCCACGAAGTGAAGGCCGATGGGTGACGTAAGAACCGACTATCCTCGCGGGGCGAATGGCACCTAGGGGCGTGGGCATAAATATTGGAGCTAATTGGTTTACATCTTTCCCCTCTTTAGCTAGCGAATGCTTGACCAGCCGGCGTAATGTACCCACCAATCAAACCGATGGGAGCTCATCGCGTAGCCATGGTCAGCGTGACCACCACCCTCCCGGAACCGATCCTCAAGGCCCTTATGCAAGCTTCGGCACTCGCATGAGGGCACGGGATTCTCTTTGTGATACACGCAGTGAGTTCTATGGTTTCAGCTCCTCCACTCTACTGCATTTTGACCCAAGACGGCCATGGCAGCGAACCGCTTCACGACCTCCATATGTCTCGCCACAAATGCCAGCCCGTGGCCCGTGTGGGGTGGATGTGAGTGTTTATGCGGGGTGTCCT
>JBDIAV010000019.1:0-41029 GCA_039812645.1 Actinomycetaceae bacterium | reverse complement strand
ACTCGGTGGGGTTTGCATGGTGTTGGCGAACCTGGCGGGTGGGGCGTGGTGCTTGAGAACTGCTTTGGTTTCTTGGGGTTATTGATCCCTGGTGAGTCGCAGTGTGGTGTTGCAGGCTCGCCACGGTAAGTCCTTCGGGGCGTCACGGTGGTTACATAACGATCCAGGGGTTCCGCGAGAGTGCACGATGAAGCGATGCGCTTGCGATCAGCGGGCATACGGGCAATGTCGCCCACCTAGGGGTAGTCATGCTGCCCCTCATTTTCTGTAACAAAAATGTAATGTAGATCAAACTGTCACACCCTTAAGGGATTTACCAGGTCTTTTACATATTTTTCACTAAATTGCGCATTACTTTCAGGAAGCATTCCATCAGATATGTGCTAACTTAAAACCCATCACGCAGGTGATACCAACACCAACACCACAAACGAGGTCTCTCATGTCGACGTTCGATAACGCTGCCCTTTCCCATGGCGCTGCTGCCACCCAGGTCCTTGATAACAAGGTTGAGCTTGTTCAGTTCCCTGTGAAGCGGATCGCAGATGTTGTTGCCTCCCTCGTTGTTGTGGTGGCGCTGGCCCTGCCTGCCGCAGTCATTGCCCTCATTCTTAAGGCTGGATCCGAGCAGATTGTAGCCAAGCAGCTCGTCGCTGGTAAGAATGGTGGTTTCGTCAAGTACTCGTTCCGCACCGATGACAACGGTTTTGGCTCTTTCCTCGCCACCACCGGCCTGAACATCATCCCCACCTTCTTCAATGTGCTGCGCGGCGACATGGCCCTGGTCGAACTCGTCCCAAACCATGACTCAGCCCCCACGAGCCTGAGTGCCGACGCCCGAATCATCGCCAAGGCCCTCACCAGCGCCTTCACCGCATAAAACAAGACTTTTCGGCTCACGCATCCTAGAACTTGTCTCCTCACAAGTGATTAATGATCCACCCGTTCACCGGGTCATTAACACCTTCGGGAGGGTCTCACAGCAGGCCGCCAACAGCAACAAGTTCGTCCGCCCGCCAGATGGATCACGCTTCCTCAACCATCAGGTGTTGCGGACATACAAAAGCCCGCTTATTCTCCGACACACGCAATCGAAGAACAAAGCAGGCAAAAGGCGGGGCTGTATCGCTTCCTACAACTTGATACAGCCCCGCCTTCACACGAGTGTTGACAACGACGAACTACAGTAAAACCACGTTTTGACCGACGTTATATCCCGCTGATGTTGGTAAAAGGTTCGGACCTGCCTGTCGGGCAGGTCCGAACCTTTCGCATTTTTTCCTTACCGCGCCTCTGAACCGGCGTTAAGTTGGAGGATTGCCCCGGCTGGGTCCGCAACCGTAGTGCAGCGGCCAAAAGGCGAGTCCATCGGTCCATCCACAACCTGGCCACCGAGTTCCTTCACCTTCTCCAGTGTGGGATCTGTCGCCTCAATCTCAATGTAGACTCGCCAAAATGAAGTCACATCGGCGGGGAGGAAAGTACGTGCATCACAGATACCCGCGCACGCTTTCTCACCAGCACCGTTGGTGACGTAACGGAAACCGGGGTCCGCTTCGTCGTCGTCGGAACCCATAGGGACGATGTCAAAATCAAAGACGTCGCGGTAGAACTCGACTGCGGTGTCGAAATCCTTGGTCATAAGTTCGAACCAGACCGGGGTTCCCGGAGTGCCGGTGAAGGTGTAGCCGTCGAAACCGAGCGACTCCCAGAGTCCGATCGCGGCGCCGGTCGGGTCTGTGATCAAGGCGAATGAACCAGTCTCCGGCATAGTCATCGGTTCAGAAATGACAGTGGCGCCGTGCTTCTTGGCGAGGTCGATGCGGGCGGCGATGTCATCAACGGCTAAGAAGATGTCCCAGCGGTCCACGAGGGGACCACCGTCCGGGCCAGGAATGCCCTCGACATTCATGAAACCGGCAATAATGTTGCCATCCTTGGCGACCATCTCGTAATGGCCAAGCTCCTCGCCCTGATCGGCGAAGGACCAACCAAAGAGTCCTTGGTAAAACGCACGGCTCGATTCGGCCTTGTTCGAGCCGAGATCGATCCAGGTCGGGGTTCCAGTAGGCTGCGGCATGATGCTCTCCTCTCTTGGGTCAACCGGCCCGTCGTCACCCATATTCGCTGGTCACACCACCGGTTGATAGTGACTCGAATCTATCGCAGGAACAGTTTCTGGAATTGTCCAATTGTGCGGTTTTCCCGACGACGACGTCCGCGCCTCACCCACATTTCTCACCTCTCCGCCCGTTTCACTTGATCCCGCAGACTCGCCAAAGCGGAGAGCAATGGCACCGTGTGAGGGTCAGCGGGTGCGAACCTAAGGGTGATATCTAAACCTCTCCCCTGCGCCAACATCACGGGGTTAATCGGTGCCGGATAACCGGCAACGAGCGGAATGAGGGGAGCCAGCTGCTCGAGTGGATCTGCATCGTCGGGCATCGACACCGCGAGAAGCCACGGGTTTCCGGCACATAATGGAAGGTCAATCCGGTCAGTGCCGCTCACCAACGCTCCGGCCGCAGGCAGGCCAACCGGAACGGGCCGCGGATACCACCCGATCCATGTCTGTCGAGGCTGGCGCAAAGCCTCGCTTGTCAGCGCTACGTCACCGAGATCTAGCCACACGGTAACACTCGGCCGACCCCGCTCACTCACTGAGAAAGGGGAGACGGGATGTTCGGCGACGTCGTCGGCAAGGCGGCGTAATCCCGCCGGAGCCGTCCCCACAACGTGACGAAACCGGCGACTGAAGGTGGAAAGGGAGGTGAATCCCACCTCGGCACACACATCAACCACCGGTTCATCGGTTGTCAGTAGCAGGCGTTTCGCCTCGGCAAAACGTAACGCCGCACAGTATTCCATGGGAGCCAAGCCCGTGACCCCGGTAAACAACCGCGAGAAGTGAAAACGACTGTAACCGACGTGGTCGGCAAGATCTGCAACCGTCAGTTCAGAACCAAGTTGTGCGCGCATGAGGGACACGGCGCTCGCGACGAAATCAGGGGTCTGCCCCTCTGATTGCGTCTGTTTCGGCGCCATGGTCCCAATCCTAGATGGTTGGGGGCGCGAGTGGGAGGCTGCGAGGCCCGCAAAATCAATTGCCCAGCCACCACCTAATCGCAGCGATCATAGAGATATCCCGGTTCACCCCGAGCCACCAGGTCGGGGTCACGCAGAATAGTGAGAGGAGCTCGGTCAGGATCGGCGCACACATCGTCGAAGCTCATCCCCACATCGGCGAGCGCATCTGGATATTCGATCTGTAGAACGTGCGTTCCGTACGCAGCCGCATAGCTGCCACATTCCTCGAATACTCCACATTCCTCGGTGATGGCGAAGTCAAAACCCCAGTCATCATGAGCCGTGGCGGCGATTTCTGCCGCGTTCTTCTGACCGATAGCGAGACCCGTCCTATGGGCGCGATCCACGTAGGCTCGCGCCAGTGCCTGCGCTCCCTTGGGATTGATGCGATCAAACCGCGTCCACGTATCAAGGTTGTCGATCTCCACCGCTTCGAAACCGGATCGAGCGCAGCCGTCAATAGCCGGGCCGATAATCGACAGAATGGACTCTCGATTCTCCGCGCTTGACGGATCAAGGATGTACTCATCCGGCCAGTCCGGATCGGGTTCCGGCTCTCCCTTGGAGTCACGTAGAAGCAGATGTGCGCGGCTCGTCAGCCATTCCTCCGCCTCATCAGGCTGAGTCTGAAATCCGTTGACGTAACAGATGCTGTACGCACCATCGAGGGCGGTGGCGGTTGCATCGCGGACGACGACGGCCGGAGCGCTGTCGCCGGTTTCCATCTGCACCGAGTCATAGGCACCACCTAGCTGATAATCAAAGATTCCCTGCGTCGGGGGTAGTTGCACTCCGTCTGTTTCAGCGGAATGCGACTCCTGGGGACGCTCACCTTGCCCGCCACATCCGGCAAGGGCACTCACAACTATGAGCAGAGTGGAAACCGCTATCGCACGTCGCACAAGGCCTCCTTACCAAGCACTAGGCGTTTCTTACCGGATATCAGATTCGGATGCCGGGCGCCGCCGAGCCGTGCTCCATTGTGCAACAATCCGGACCCTCTGGGTAGCTCACTCGGCGATAACCGCGGTTTCCAATTCGACCTTTACAGAGGCCCGAATCAAAGGTGAGGCAGGCTTCCACGGAGAAGACAGGTTCATGGTCAGACGTCTCAACATCATTCACTGTCGTTATCTCGTTCATTTCGACTCTTCGAAAATTTTAACTTGAGTACTTGCGTTGAGAACGCCAGGTCTCTACGGTGGCTCATACGGAATAAGAATGATTATTCTCACGCGAGCAAAAGAGGATCCCCATGTCATACATAACCGTCGGCCAGGAGAACTCAACGCCGATCGACGCGGCAGGACGCCCAGCCACAACAAGCTCGTTAATAGCGGTGGCCACACGCCTCGCCACGCTCCTGTTGCCGTGAAATACCGTGATCACAGCCTGTCCACCATCCGGCCAGCGCGCGAGAATGGCACCACCCAGAGCTCCTGCGCTGGCGCGGCCTTCCATTATGAGACCAGCCCCGTCGATTCGTTGATCTGATCAATCGTCGACCGGTCATCCATCCCGCGTGGGTTCATGGCTTCACCTCGTTCCCATTTGACACCCAATGAAGTGAAGGTCATCCTCACCGCCGAGGGTCGAGGAGACGTATGCCTGTCCGTTCGAAGTCTTTTGTGTTGTGAGTGACAAGGGTGAGGTCGTGGATAATAGCCGTCGCAGCAATGAGGGCATCCATCTCCGGCATAGGGTCGGGAACATGCAGACCGGCAGCTGTCCGTGCCACGGATGAGTCGATGGGGAGAGTGAACCCGGAGAACGCCGGCACGATCTCCGACTCAAGCCAGGCCCTCAGATGCTGCCCCGCAACCACATCACGACGTTCGACCCGCAGGATTCCCCGCTCAATCTCCAGCAAGCTGACAACGCTGATTGTTAGATCGGCGCGAACCTGGCCAGCCAGCCAGGCATTGAGCTCCGGGAAGGTCTGCCGGCGAGCATCACTCAGAACGTTCGTATCGAGAAGGTACCTCACAGGTCAAGCTCACGCGCAGGCTCGAGCCTACGTTCCGGTAACGGCAGCTCAATACTGGGATCCTGTCCCCGCCAGAGCCGATCCCCAAGAAGCTCTTTGCCTGCGGTGAGCCGGTCGAACTCCTCCACCGTCATCAGCACATGCGAACGGCGCCCGTGATCGGTGATCGTTACAGGCCCAGCCTCAGCGGCCCGCTTGGCCGCAGAAACGTCCCGGTTAAACTCTCGGCTCGTAATGGTCGTCCCCATGAACACCTCCTTGTACCTACTAAAGGTACTATGAGCAAGATGGTGGTGCAACGCAGGCATCAATCTCCGAAGCAACGGCGGGTACACGCAATGGGGCCCATCTGCGTAGACCACGCATCCTCAAGAACGATGCGACGGAAACGGGAGTCAGCTTCGCCGTCGTCCTGAAAGACGTATGGACCGTGTGTTCGTCATCGTCCTGAAAGAATTGAGGGAAATGGAAAGGATTGAGCATTTTGACGCGTCCACCGCGCAGTTTCTTTCCAAAAAACTCAATCCTTTCTTTCCAAAAACTCAATCCTTCGGAATTCCGGGCCTGCGTCCTCTACCCTACTGCTGGGTCTGCCCCCTACGACCCGGCCCACTCTCTTCGGGAAGCCAAGAAACCACACTTTCGGCAACAATCCACGGCTATGACACAGGCGTAAGTGTGGTTTATCGCGCGAACCCGTGATTCTCTTGTTCTCACCCACTGCCCACCCGCGACACACCCACTGCCCACCCGCGACACACCCACTGTCCACCCGCGACACACCCGAATAAAAACACCACTTCTGGCCTACTGCCGTTTCTTTTGGGAGAAGCCCAAAAGAGGCCCGGACCTGCGTTAACCGCACGTCCGGGCCTCTCGCCAGCCCTTACGGACTGTCAGCTAGATCAGAGAGTGAGAGGTCACGCCAAGAGAGCGCGGCCTATCGGCGCTCCTTCTGAAAACTACACTTCTCGTCAGAAATCCCAGTCGTCATCCGTCGTGGCCTCGGCAGTGCCGATAACGTACGACGAACCTGAACCCGAGAAGAAGTCGTGGTTCTCATCAGCGTTCGGGGAAAGGGCAGCCAAAATAGCGGGGTTCACGGCGGTCTGGTCCGGTCCGAAGAGCCCTTCGTAACCGAGGTTCATGAGGGCCTTGTTGGCGTTGTAACGGAGGAACATCTTGACGTCCTCGGTGAGACCCATCTCGTCATAGAGCGACTCGGTGTAGTTCTCTTCGTTGTCATACAGGTCCATGAGCAGCGAATACGTGTAGTCTTGCAGCTCTTCCTGGCGCTCGGGCGAGGACTTGGCAACGGCCAGCTGGTACTTGTAGCCAATGTAGTAGCCGTGCACGGCCTCGTCGCGGATGATCAATCGGATGAGGTCAGCGGTGTTCGTCAGCTTCGCGTGGGCTGACCAATACATCGGAGCGTAGAAGCCCGAGTAGAACAGGAAGGACTCGAGCATCGTCGAGGCAACCTTGCGCTTCTCCGGGTCATCACCGCGATAGTAGTCGAGGATGATCTTCGCCTTGGTCTGTAGGAACTCATTCTCCTCAGACCAACGGAATGTCTCGTCAATCTCCTCGGTGGAGATGAGCGTGGAGAAGATCGACGAGTACGACTTCGCGTGCACCGACTCCATAAACGCAATATTTGTGTAAACGGCCTCCTCGTGCGGTGTGATCGCATCGGGGATGAGCGACACAGCACCCACGGTTCCCTGGACAGTATCCAGCAGGGTGAGGCCGGTGAAGACGCGCGTGGTCATCTGCTGCTCGTGCGGCTTCAACGTGTTCCACGACTGAATGTCATTCGAGAGCGGAATCTTCTCCGGAAGCCAGAAATTACCGGTCAGACGGTCCCAGACCTCGAGGTCCTTGTCATCAGCCAAGCGGTTCCAATTGATGGCCTGGACTCGGTCAACGAGCTTGAGCTTGGGTGGCGTCATGTCTCTCCTCCAGAAGTTCTCGCGCCCTGTTCTCGGCGACGACGCCGCGAGCGCACCCGTCCATCATCTCACCTCGGCGCCGAAGTCCATAGATTGTCGATGACGGGATTTACCACAGCGGTTGTTCGCCACAGTTGAGTGGCGCCAGAGGTATTGATAACGGCAAGATGTGATCCTTCCAAGAGATCTCGGAAGCATGCCGTGTCGTGTGGATGACTGATATTGCTATATTCCGTGACCCGTCACCTATACGACATCAATTGCACTCACCCTTCAGTAGCACGGTCACCGAGTACCTGATACCCAAACCTCACATACCCTTGACTGCATGACTGTTCCCTCCGACGAGAACCGCGCACGCAATACTCCCGCGAGCAACACCCCCGCGAACACGCTCCCGGCCACACCTCTCACAAGGACGGCACCTGAGGGGAACCCGCCCACCTTCACCGGAACACAACCTGGGCCACAGGCGAGTGTCGCTTCGCCAACCTCGTATAACTGGACCCAGCCGGTCCAATCATCACCACCCGCTCCACAACGCTACAGCGGTCGCATCGGAGGACTGGATATCGCGCGGGCACTCGCTATTTTTGGCATGTTTTACGCGCACGTGGCACCATACGTGGATGGCAGCACCGCAGCGGTGGTCCTCGACGCCATCCCCGACGGCCGCTCATCTATTCTTTTTGCTTTGCTCGCCGGGGTCTCACTATCAATCCTCACAGGTCGCAACGTGCCCTACACCGGGGACGACATGCGCACAGCTCGCCTCCGTATTTTCGGTCGAGCGGCGATGCTCCTCATCCTCGCTGGTCCGGTTGTACTGCTCGGGACACCCATCGCCATCATTCTGGCGTTCTACGCGGCATGGTTTGTTGCCGCGCTTCCTTTTGCCTCGTGGAGTCCGCGGAAGCTCTTTATCCTCGCTGCCGGAACGGCGTTGCTCGGCCCCGTCGCTGTACAACTCTTCATCTGGTTCACTGCGAACCTCAACATGTGGGGCATGGGCGACGCCAATGGTTTCATTGTAGACGTGTTCTTCACCGGCATGTATCCGGGTGCCGTCTATATGGCCTATGTTTTCGCAGGTATGGGGATCGGGCGGCTCAACATTACCGACCGCCTTACTCAGGCAATCCTCGCCCTCTCCGGCACCGCACTGATGATTATCGGGTATGGAACAAGCTGGATTCTCACCCGCATCATTGATGCGCCACCGGAGATTTTTGACGAATCGTACGACGACGGCGCCTGGATGGATGATTCGTGGACCTGGCAGGGTTACCCTCTCCCCCACATTTCGGAGTGGATCGGAATCGAGCCACATACCAACACGGTATTCGAAGCCGTTGGCTCGGGCGGATTTGCCATTGCTGTACTCAGTGTTTGCCTGCTCGCGAGCCCATTAGCTCGCACCATTCTCTACCCACTAGCTGCCGTGGGTTCGATGGCGCTCACCGCATACACCGCGCATATCGTCGTCATCGCCTTCACCGATGACTGGGTGGGCGGAGATAGCTGGGCGCCCATCTTCTGGTTGATCGGCGGGGCACTTCTGCTATGCACCTTGGTGAAGCAGTTTTTCCGTCGCGGCCCGCTCGAGTGGGTGATGTGGAAGGTCAGCTTGAAGACGGCGCAGGTCAAATAAGAGTTTGCGTCAATGGACGCATGACCTATTGACGAGACCCACCTTCTGTAGCCCAAAGGCCCAGATCACACGTGAAAAGTCTCCGTAAGCTGAGCGCATGAGTCCCTCTGACAACGACGCCACGAACTCCGGAACGCTCCGCCGTCGGCCCACACATTCTCGACAGTCTGCACCTTCCCGTCGACCCACACGTCAGCGCACGCGGCCCACAAGTGCTCGCTCCCAAGCCGCTTCTCCGGCGCTTAAGCCGCTACAAAAAGCTGGCGTAATCATTGGCGCCCTCGCGTTCCTCGTCCCATTCTTCGTCGATATCCCTCACCTCGAAGCGCCCGGAGAGCGTATGCTTTCCATCTTTCTGTTGGCGATCGTTTTCTGGATCACCGAGGCCGTCCCCCTCACCGCAACAGCAGTACTCGTCATCCTGTTGGAAGTGCTCCTTGTCGCCCAAGGAGCACTGGGGAACCCGACAGCTGCGGACCCCGCGCTCGCAGAGGCAGCTCTCCCGGCGTCTACTTACTTTGCCGCCCTCGCAAACCCCGTCATCATCTTGTTCCTTGGTGGCTTCATGATTGCCGACGGTGCCGAGAAGTACGGCCTGGATAAGAACATCGCGGCGGTTATGCTCAAGCCGTTCTCAGGCTCGGCTCGATCTACGGTTCTTGGGCTCATGCTCATCACCGGCATACTCTCGGCGTTTATGTCCAACACCGCTACCACGGCAACCATGTTCGCGGTGGTCATCCCTATCCTTACCTCGATCAAGAACGCGAAGGCACGCTCAGGTGTTGCGCTCGCGATCCCCCTTGCAGCAAACGTCGGTGGCATCGCCACTCCGGTGGGCACACCACCGAACGCCATCGCGGTGGGAGCACTAGAAAGCAACGGCATCCATGTCTCCTTCATCGACTGGATGATCATGGCTACACCTTTCGCGGCGCTTATTCTCATCGCTTCCTGGCTGCTGCTTTGCACACTGTTCATCCCCCGTAGCGAACGCATCGAACTCACGATGGACACCAACTGGAATATGAGTGGCAAGGCCAAAATCTTCTACGCCGTCGCCGCCCTGACGATCACTCTTTGGATGACCGAGCCGCTCCATGGCGTTTCCTCGAACACCGTCGGCTTCATTCCAGTGGCCGCGCTCCTCTGCCTGCGCGTCATGGATGGTAGCGACATCAAGAAACTCGACTGGCCCGTGCTGTGGCTGGTCTCCGGCGGTATCGCCCTCGGAACCGGCATCGGTGCTACCGGACTCGATGCCTGGCTCGTTGGCTCCATCGGTTGGCAAGCACTCGGCGCCGTGGGAGTTACCCTGGTACTCTGCCTCGTGGGCCTCGGTTTCGCCAACGTCATGTCGCACTCAGCTGCCTCGAACCTGCTGGTCCCGGTCGCAATCTCTCTTGCAATATCTCTCGACGGTATTAACACCACCACCATTGCCGTGGTTGTCGCAATCGCCTGCTCGCTCGGTATGTCGCTGCCTATCTCTACCCCACCCAACGCCATCGCGTACTCCACCGGAACGTGTACGGTAAAGGACATGGCGATTCTCGGAATCATCGTTGGTATCGCTTCAACGCTTCTCTTAGCGCTGGCTATGCCCCCGCTCTGGGAGCTCATGGGGTTGGTCTGATGTCTCAGCCGCACCGCACCTCCCACTCTCACCAAACGGACTTGCCGCTTGGCGTCGTCGTCGGCACGGATAGATACGCCCGAACCGTCACGACTCTCCTCCGCACGTGTATGCCTACCGAGTGTGACGTCGCAGCGTTTCCTTCGGTCGACGACGCCGTCGCCGCCACCGAAGGTTCTCCGGTTGCGTTCTTGGTGGTCACGGTGGGTGTCGATACTTTCACCGGGGACGACTTACTACGACCAGTCGCCGGGCTTCCTTCATTTCGGAACACTCGGTTTATGGTGCTGTCCACGCTGCAGGAGGTGGACGGTATGGAATGGCTGATCGATGCGGCTCGTCTCGACTGGATCGGATATGCTCCCGAGCTTCAGGCGGAGGCTTTTCTGGAGAATATACGAGCCCAGCTCACTCGTTATCGCGAGCGCACCTCGCCTGATGTTCGGCAGCTGGCAACCTATTCGGTGTTTGACTCTCCGCTCACCGATGAAGAGATCATGGAGAAGATTCTCCGGCGAATTGAACGGTTACTGGGGCGCCAGCCTCGCCTGCGGATTCCTGAGGGCACCCAGCTCACAATCAAGGGCGAGTGGGTGGAGGAGGTCACCATTATCCTGCGAGGATCAGTGGCCCTCATTCACGAGAGCCCGCACGGTGACATCATCATGCACGAGGAGTCCACCGGGCGCATCATTGGATTGCTGGCCGCCAGCGAGGGACGGCGCGCGTTCCTCCGAGCGGTGGCAACAAGCGAGGTTGTTGGGGTGCGGCTCACCGTGGAGCAGCTCAATTCGGCCATCCACGGTAATCCGGAGATCTCGCTTCTGGTAGCGACCTTGTTCATCCGCTTCCTCGATCGGCGGCTCCGCCGAGCCGAGTTGCTGCACATTGAGAATGTTGAGCTGTCCAATGAGCTAGCGAAACAGAAAGCTCGTCTAGCAGCTGAGCGTGCAGAGCTTGCCACCGCCCTATCCAATCTGGAAGAGGCCCGGACGGAACTCATGGCCCAGGAGCGCCTCGCCTCGCTCGGCGCCCTCGCCGCAGGTATGGCCCATGAGCTCAACAACCCTGTGGCGGCTATCCAGCGTATCAGTGAGTATCTCGGCGAGGACGTCACTCATCTGCTGAGCAACGTGCCAGACAGCACCTGGGGCACCAACGCACTTAAGGCTCTGAACAGCGGTTTCACGGCGCAGTCACTCTCTACTCGAGCCGAGCGGCAGCTTCGCCGCGAGCTCGCCAACGTCACGAAGGATCCTGTGGTTGCTCAGCGGCTCGTCCTCGCCGGAATCCACGATACGGAACTCGCCACACACCTTCGCCGCCGTGGCGGTATCTCTCTGGAAAGCGCCGAGAAGGCCGCCTCGATCGGTACACAGTTGCGCAATCTCCGCTCGGCTTCTGCCCGTATCACCGATCTCGTCTCGTCGCTGCGCTCCTACGCGCGGCCGGACGGGGACCCGGTAACCGACGTCGATCTTCACGAGAATCTCGACGACGCCATCCGTCTCCTCTCCCACAAACTCCACGGGATTACCGTGGAGCGTCGTTACGAGGATCTTCCGCCAATCGAGTGCCATCCCGGCCAGCTCGCCCAGGTGTGGACTAACCTGCTGACCAACGCTGCGGAAGCCATCACCGAGGAGGCGGAGAAGCCGGTGAATGCGGGCGGAGAAGCCGGCGGAGCATCAACCAACGTCCGGATTCAAAAACCAGGCGCCTCACCGGCGCCAGGAATGTCACCAACGTCCGGGGGCTACGTCGTCGGCACCATCAAAATCCACACCAGTGAGCCGTTCCCCGGGTGGATCCGCGTCGAAATCACCGACGACGGCCCCGGCATTCCCGAGGACATCCTGCCGCGCATCTTCGAGCCACGTTTCACTACGAAGTCCGGCCAGGTCCGCTTCGGGATGGGGATCGGGATGGGTGTGGCTCGCTCGATTGTCGGCAAACACCACGGAACCATACGCATAACATCCGGCCCGTCGGGCTCCACCGTCACCGTCGAACTGCCCGTCCGGGCACCCCAGGAGGAAGAATGAAGCTCGCAATTGTGATTCTCGAGGATGAGCGCGAGGTTCGCGACGCCGTCGAACGCGACCTTGTTGGGCTCCTGCCCACCGTCCGGATCGAGCCAGCTGAGGATGTTGAGGATGCTCGCGAAGTGATCGCCGAAATCTTGGACGACGGCGACCTGCTCGCTCTCGCCCTGTGTGACCACCGGCTTCCGGGCACCACCGGCGTCGATTTCCTCATTGAGCTGGCGCAGGATGAGGACACTGTGGACACGCGAAAAGTCCTGGTCACCGGCCAGGCGGATCTGGCGGATACGGTGCGGGCAGTCAACGATGCTAGCCTCGACCACTACATTGCTAAGCCGTGGGATCACGACGAGTTGCTTGACGTCGTTACCGAACAGCTCACAGATTACGTGGAGGCCACCGGAATCAATCCAATTCCGCACATGCGGGTGCTCGACCAGGTGCGTGCGGTGGAGCTCATCCGCGACTACCGTGCGGACTAAGTGGCAGGTTCGTTCCGGAAGATTCCACGCAATACATCATCCAGCGCATCATCGGAGAGGTAACGGATCTTCAGACAGGTAACGCATACAACACCCTCCAATGACGGGTGTTGCACCCACCCCTCGAATCCGCCGGGTGGACTATCCAAGAATCAGTTACCTCTCTACACGGACGCGAAGCAGCCCGGTGACACCTCACCGGGCTGCTTCGCGTTACCCCGTGGCCTCATGAGCGCACGTTAGGCCGTTTAACCCTTAGGAAAGATCCTCGCCGTTGGAATCGATGACCTTGCGGTACCAACCGAAGCTTTTCTTCTTGATTCGGGCAAGATCCAGCTCGGATTCGTTGTTGCGGTTGATGTAGATGAAGCCGTATCTCTTGAGGAAACCCTCGTGGGTCGAGATGAGGTCAAGCGCTGACCAGGGCTGATACCCGATCACTGGCATCCCCGAGTCAATTGCCGCCTTGAGCTGCGCAATGTGATCGCGCAGGAAGTCAATGCGGTAGTCGTCGTTCACCTCGCCGTCGACCAACTCATCGCGCTCACCCAAGCCATTCTCGGTGACAATCATGGGAAGCCGGTAGCGGCTGTAAATCTCATTGATGGTGATACGGAAACCGATCGGATCAATGGGCCAACCACTGAACTGTGTGCGTTCAAGGTGTGGGTTCTGCACTACTTCACCGGGGCCGTGGATATTGCCGTCGGCGTCCACAAGGGTCGTGCCTTCGACGTAAGCCACGGTCTCCGTGTTGTAGTAGTTGAACGCGATGAAGTCCGGCTTGCCACTACGCATGATCTCGCGATCCTCGTCGGTGACCTCCAAGGTGTAGCCAGCGTGGGTGATGAAGTCCAACGCAATCGGGTTGTACTCGCCCAGCACCGCAGCATCTAGGTAGAGCCAGTCACGGACGGCCATGGCGTACTGGGCAGCCAGGATGTCCTTAGGATCCGACGACGCCGGGATGACGTAACAGATGTTCGGCGCCGGGCCAATCTTGCACTCGGGTCGAACCTCGTGGCACACCGCCATGGCCTTGCTTTGGGCCACAAACATGTGATGATTAGCCTGATAGAGAGGGTATCCCTCCAGGTTTCCTCCTGAGGCGTCAAGGGCGTGTTCGGGGACGAGCGTCATGATGTTCTGCTCGTTGATCGTCTGCCAGTAGGTGACCCGATCGCCAAACTCTTCGAAACACACCTTCGAGAAACGCACAAAGGCATCAATCGTCTCACGGTTCGCCCACCCACCACGCTTGGCGAGCGCGGCAGGCAGATCGAAGTGGTAGACGGTCACGATCGGCTCAATGTCATACTTCAACAGCTCATCAATGAGGTTGTTGTAGAACTCGATACCGGCCGGGTTGACGTCGCCGTCGCCGTCGGGCACGATGCGCGTCCAGGCAATCGAGAAGCGGTAGGAGGTGAGCCCTAGCTCTGCAAAGAGCGCAACGTCCTCCTTGTAGCGGTGGTAATGATCGGAGCACACCGTGAAGTCCGGCAGATCCGCGGGTACGGTCTTGATGTCCTGGACGCTGGGGCCCTTGCCGTCGAGATTCGATGCGCCCTCGATCTGGTAGGCGCTCGATGACGCGCCCCAAAAGAAGTCCTGAGGGAAACCCATATCACTTCACCTCCGCGGATGCGTTCGCTTCAGCGGCGCGAGCAGCCTGCTCATCGGCGTAGGCCAGGAGGTCAACGCGACGTGCGAACACGTAGTAGATGGCCACGGACATCACAATGATGAGCGCCTGGAAGATTGCGTGCTGCCACCCACCGATAATGAGGCCGGAGATCACAGGCGGCGTGGTCCAGGGAGCGAGAACGGCTGTGAACAACGGGAGAATTCCAGCACCCATCAAGAAGTACAGCAACGTTCCTGTGAGCATTGGCGTCAGGAAGAAGGGCAGAAGCAGCAGCGGGTTCATGACCACCGGCGTACCGAAGATAATCGGTTCGTTAATGTTGAACACCGCCGGTGCACCGCCAAGACGGCCCAGCGCCTTGTACTGCGCCGACTTGGCGAAGACGAGGAAGTAGATGACCAAGCCAATCGTGACGCCGGCACCGGTCATGTGCAGGTAGTTGTCGATGAACTGCTGGGTGACGATGTGGCCGCCGTTGGCAACCGTCAGATCCATGCCCTTGTCCAGGATGGCCTGATTCTCGGCAGCGTTGGCCAAAGCGATCGGCTGCATAATGCCCGACACAATGGAGGAACCGTGGACGCCGAAGAACCACAGGAACGGGGTGAGGAAGCTGATGACGAGAATGCCCGGAAGGGAATCAGAAATGCCCTGCAACGGGGTCTGGACTGCGGTGTAGATCGCCTCAACCATGGTGGTATCGAAGTACTTGAAGATACCGAAGATCACCGCGGTCAGAGAAAGAATGACGGCACCGGGGATGAGTGACGTGAAGGCGGTTGCCACGTTCGGCGGCACACCCGGGGGCATCTTGATGGTGATGTTCTTCTTCAGGAACCAGCAGTACACATAGGACACGAAGAAGGCCACAAGAATGCCTGCCAGCATGCTCTTTGCACCGGACCAATCAAGTGGGATGACACCACCAACCGGATCGGCCACACCCTCCACAGTGATGTGCAGCGGCAACAGCATCACCATCGCACAGAAGGCCCAGACGGACGCGGGCAGCGCATCGTAACCTTCAGCGCGCACGAAACTGTAGGTGATGCCAATACAGGCAACCACACCAAGCAGATTGAACGTTGCTGTAAAGACCTGCATGAAGACGTCGTTGATACCAACGGCCTTTTGCCACTCCACAAACGACTCGATGGGGAAGTTGGCGATCAGCAGGAAGACGGCGCCAACAATGGTTAACGGCATGACGAACATCATGCCGTTCTTCAACGCTGTGATCGGCTTGGTGTTGACGAATTTGAGGATCGGAGGAAGAACCTTGTCGTTGATTACGTCTCCAATTGATGCCATCGCCTGGTCTCCTTTATTACTCGTAGGTGTGTGGCAGAACCAATAGACACGCTTCGATGCGATCAATCCACTGGTATGCACTGGTGGACCCATAGCCGACAGTGGCTATTAGCCTTGCGCCAGTGTGACCCAGGGAGCTCCCCTTTTAAAAGCGGCGTTGCTTCCGCTATTGCGGAAACACCAGGTGAACAGGACAGCTTCCGCCATAGAGGAAGTTCACTGTTAGAGCGGCGACGAGGCGATGGGCCATACTGCTATTACCCAAAGTCGATGGCGACGATCAGATGCAAAGATCGGGTGCATCGAGATTATTGAGACGAATACTAGGAGGCTCGATGGCGGCCAACCCCAAAGACAAAGGCTATGAAGATGCCTTTAAGCTGATCGCGGCAGCAGGAAATGCAAAGTCGCAGGCCATGATGGCAATTCGCGAGGCGCGCGAGGGAAATATCGAGGAAGCTCGTAAGCTTCTGGTTCTTGCCGACGAGGATCTACATTCGGCTCATCGGGCACAGACGCAACTCTTGACCCAAGAAGCACGTGGAAATGCCGTGGCGGTCAACGTCATCCTTGTTCACGCCCAAGACCATCTCACCGGCGCCATGCTCATTCGCGATCTAGCTGAGGAGTTCATCGAACTCTATGTCATCCTGGCCGCCAAGAACTAAGTGATACCTAAGGTATCCTCACCACACCCACGTATTGAAGAAAAGGACAAAAATGAAGGTTCTGCTTATTTGCGCCGCTGGAATGTCTACCAGCCTGCTCGTCAACAACATGAGGAATTTTGCTGAAGAAAGCGACGTGGTCAACGCCGAACCTGTCAGCGAACTTGAGCGCGTCATTGACGATTACGACGTCATCCTGCTTGGTCCCCAGATCCGCTTCAAGGAAAAGGACGTGAAGAAGCTGGCTGACCCGAAGGGCATTCCCAGCGGAGTTATCGACATGCGTGCCTACGGCGTGATGGATGGCAAGGCCGCCATGGAACAGGCACGGAAGCTGCTCGCCAGCAAGTGATCAATGAGCCCTGACAAGCGCCGCGCCTTGATCGAGGCACTGAGAAGGGCCTCGCAGCCAGTATCTGGCAAGCAACTTGCGCAGCATCTCCATGTATCGACGAGGACTATTCGAACCTACGTCACCGAACTCAATGCTCGCGGATCAGTAGTGATATCCACCCATCGTGGCTATACGCTTGATCCGCGAGCATGGGCTCAGATCTCGGATGCGAGCACGTCAAAGACGTCTGCTGTAACACCAGACGAACGCTTGCGTTTTCTCTGCCGATACCTCGCCTCATCGAGTGAACCAATAAGCCTGTATGACCTGGCCGAGCAGTTGTACGTGAGCGACTCGACCCTCGAAACCGATCTGGGACGCGCCCGCGAGGTTTTTCGAGAGAACGATCTCCGGTTAGGCCGGCAACGTGACCTCGTGTTTGTTGAGGGCTCGGAGCGCTCGCGGCGGCGGCTGGTTCGTCAGATGGTGAGCCAGGACGGCCAGGGAATTCTTCCAACCTGGCACGAGTTCAGTCGAGAATACGCGCATCTCGATTTAGAACGGCTTCAGGTTTCCATTAGTGGGGTCATTTCCGCGTCCGATCTCGAGGTCAACGAGTATGCGCTGACCGATCTCCTCCTGCATACCGCGGTGACGATCGAGCGTCTTCGCGGAGGGCATACGCTGCCACCTTCCGAGTGGCAACCCGAAACCAAAGACGAGGTGATCGTTAACGTTTGCCAAGCTTTGGCGGAGGTTATTCACCAGCAATTTGGCATCGCGCTGCCGTCGTCGGAAATGGATGCCCTCTACGGTGTTCTTGCTGTACGAGCTATCCCCGCTACTCAACCGGGCGCTAACGAATCGGTCGTCGCCCCAAGCTTGCAAGTAGTTGTCAGCGGACTTCTCGATGAGGTGGCCGAGAAATATTTCCTCGGCCCGCCCGACCCTTCCATGCTGCTCAAACTCACCTTGCACGTGCAGAATCTCATCGTTCGTGCACGATCAGGGTTGGCGCTGCGCAACCCTCTCGGGACAAGTTTTAAGAACAGCCACCCTTTCTTGCATGACTTGGCACTCGATTTTGCCCAGCGCATTGAAGAACGTTTCGATATTAAAGTCGCGGAAGCCGAACTCGCCTATCTTGCCCTCCACATGGGGATGCAGTATCTGCGTTATCTAGAAGAACTCAATCTTCTCACCGTCACGTTGGTGATTCCCGAGTATCACAACATGGGCGACAAGATCGTCGATGATCTTAAACGGGCACTCCGCGGGCGCGCGGTGATCGAAAGCGTCGAGACCATGCTGGACGTCAACTTCAGCTCCATTACCAGCGACCTTATCGTCTCCTGCGTGGAGCCAAACTCCGTCCCCAGCGCACCTTGTGTCCACATCAGTCCGCTACTGACCACGAGGGATCTCACGGTTATCAACGACGCCGTCGATACAGAATTGGATCGCACCCGGCGCCGCATTGTTCGAACCACCCTCATTAGGTTGATCGATCCAGCACTGTTTGTTCGCGCGGATGAGCCGATTTCTAAGGAAGAGGCGCTTGCCCTCATGAGCGAGCGACTACGTGACCAGGGCTACGTTGGTGCGCACTTCCTTGATGATGTCCTCGACCGCGAAAGCCGTTCAAGTACGTCATTTGGAGGCGAGTTCGCCATCCCTCACTCTATGCGCATGGATGCGACGACGACGGCCATCTCCGTTTTGGTGTCAGACAAGGGTATCCCCTGGGGAACATCGGATGTGCGGCTCGTCCTACTCTTTGCACTCTCGGCGGACGGCAGGCAGATTTTCCGGGACAGCCTCGACCAAATTATCCGTTTGCTAGCGGAGACGGGTAATGTCAGCGCCCTCTTGGAAAGTGCCGACGACGCCGAGGGATTCCTCACCGCCTTCAGCAGGCTTCTCGATCGATAGATCGCTGAGCAACGGAACGGGCACCACAACGGGTGTCAGATGGGTTTCGGGCTGGCGTTGAGCGAGGATTCCCTAGTCAAGATGCCCAAAGTTGGCGTCTCTTCCAAAGAGGCGGTCCAACTCGCGGCGTTCTTTCTTCGTGGGGCGGCCGGTTCCTCGATCTCGTTGCATCACCGGAAGATACATCTTGGGGCGTTCCGGGGTGAGATCCTCGTAGCAGGCCTGTGCCTGGGCAGCCCCCACCCGCTTCTTGATCAGTCCCTTCACCACAAGAATGCGGTCGAATCCTTGAAAGCGGTAGCGCACCTCGTCACCAATCTTGACCGGACTGGCTGGTTTAACGGGCTCGCCGTTAATACGGACGTGGCCGGCCTTGCATTCGGAGGTTGCCAACGATCGCGTCTTACACTGTCTGACGCTCCACAACCACACATCCACCCGGACCGAATCCATGGATCGAGTCTACTTCTGCTTGTAGAGGGCCACGACGCCTTGCGACGCGTCTGAGAAGACGAGGTAGTCACCCTTCCAAGCGAAAGTATGCGCGGTGATCTGCTGCCCTGCCGCGGCCGCTTGCGAGAAAAGCTCCGAGATTCGAGCGCTCGATAACGACGAAAGGACCGTTCCATCCTCCCCTACCAAAAGGGATGACAAGACTCTCGTGGAGCCACTTTCTCCCGCACTTGGATCAGCCGCCGACACATTGACGATGGCGGTCTTCCGAGAAAGGTCAACAGATTCCACAGCCTGATCACCCAGCGAGACAGCACGGTGAGTGGGAAGCGACAGTGTCTTCTCAGCCAGAGGGAGCAGGACCGCGTCCTTACCGGCCACCGTGGCATAGAGCCGGTCAAGTCCCAGAGGGAAGTCGCCTTCCGATTCGGGTTGTAGCGATTCAGGTTGTGGCGACGGATCCGCACCGGGCTTATCCCCTGCACTGACGGTGATACCGGAGGTGGCATCAGAGCCTCGCAAGCTCAGCGATTTTCTTGAGCTCACCATCGACAGCAGGCTCTCGTACTCTCGCTCCGCGCCGTCGTCGACACTAGCGACGACGAGCTGCACCGACCCCGCACCGGGCGTCGCAGCAGCCGTCTTCCCCGGTACAGGGTGTCCTGGACCGGGCTCGATGCCGGGTTCGGGGATCTGTGTGACAGGTGGCTGGGAGATAAGGAATAGGTCTTTAAAGTCGTCCAGAGACACAGCTTTCGAGGTGGCATCGAGCAGGGAGACCGCCGTCGTCGTGTGCCGCCACGACTCCCGTACACGATCATCAATTCCAACAACCGTTGCCGGGTCCTGTGATGACGTGCAAACTGCGCCGTCTTTCAGCGAAATACACGGAGCAGCCACGTCAACTTCGGCAAAGAGATTGGTTGAGGCATCGTAGAGAATCGGTGCCTCACCGGGAAAGTTGATGACCGCGTGGCTGCCATTCATCCAGGTCTCAAGGTCGAGGTTTTCAGATGCGGTAGGAGCAGAGACCTTGAGGTTCTTGTCCACGACGGGCACCCCGGACTCGTCAAATCCAGTCATGTGTACCGAACGCGTCCCATCCCAGGTCAGGAAATAAACGTTGCCGTCGTCATCCCCCACGTAGGAGTAGGTCCCCGCGTCGCCGATATCCAAAGCCTGAAAACCGCCCACATCTATGGAAAACAACCATACGCCCGCGGTTGTCCACACTCCGTCGGTGTAGCTCTTTGTCTCACACACCACCACGCCACCATCGTCACAGCTAAGGATTCCATCACCCTCGTGGCTCCAATCTTTGGAGCCACTGGAGACGCTATAGCCGGTGATCTCGTACGTCTGCTCCGAGAGGTTGTTGCTGTAAACAGCAACATAATCTTCGCTCACAAGAACACCATCGAAGGCGGGACCCGTGGAGGTAATGGTGTTCGTTGGTGCAGTGCTGCTGCCCGAGCCAGTCTTCTCGGGTGTACTACCCTCGGTTTGCGTACCTGGTTTGGGTTGCCTTCCTGGCTCTGCTTGCGGACTTGGGTCTACGTGCGGAGTCTGCGAGTGCTCGTAATGCGCAGAGAAGATGAGCTCAAATCCGGAAAGATCCGGCGCCGACCCCTCGGAGGCAAGCGCGCCGGTGGAAGAAGTTGGTTCTGGAGTCTGCGGGGTCACGATGATACTCGAATCTCCTGTGGGAGAAGGCGACGGATTTCCACACCCCGACAGCACAAACCCTGCGGAGAGAAGTGTTGCGCCAATTACGGTGGCGTGGCGGGACATCGGCTTCGTTCCCAGCATGGCTGACCTCCTCATACTTCTATTAAGTCTACTGACTGAGGAAGCACAAGGCCCTGCTACCCAGGGTGGAAGAACTCCCCGGATAGGTGTGTGGCTACCACAGCGGCGATGTCGCCAATAGAGGCGGCAAGATCCCTGTGGTAGCCACAACCCCGAACAAACGAGGAAGAGAGGAAGACCCCGGCCCACGTGGGCCGGGGTCTTCCTCGTTGTAATTGTCAGCCGTTCAGCGATTCAACGCTCACGCGCCAGCAGGCTCACGCTTGCCGAGACGTACCTTCTTGACTTCCTTGCCGGTCTCGAAGTCCTCCTCCTTGAAACCGAAGAAGTAGGTCATACCGAAGGACACTGCAAGAGCCACGAGCGAGGCGATCCAGAATCCGGTGAAGCCGCCGTCGATTCCAGCCGGGTTGACGAAGGACGGGAAGCCTACGAACGCCCCGGTAAAGCCGTACATATTGACGTTGAAGAGGCCGGTGAGCAAGCCACCCACCGCGCCACCGATCGAGGCCATGATGAACACGCGGCCGTACTTGAGGTTGAGACCGTACATGGCGGGCTCGGTGATACCACAGAAAGCGGAGATGGTAGCCGGGCCGGCCAGCGTCTTGATCTTGGGGTTCTTCACCTTGAGCCAGATGGCGAGTGCGCCACCGCCCTGGGCAATCATCGTCGCGGAGATGATGGCGTTGAGCGGGGAGGAACCGTCAATAGCAATCTGCGCGGCAACCAGCGGGATAACCGCCCAGTGCAGACCGAAGATGACGAGACACTGATAGAAGCCACCAATCAACAGGCCTGCCACCGGGTAGCTGAAGCTGAGGATCGAGTTGATGCCGTTAGCGAGACCACCGGAGATGAACATGATGATCGGGCCAAACACCACGAGGACCAGTGCGGAGACCACGAACACCTCGATGAGCGGAGCGAAGATGGAACGCAGCACGAGCGGGATGTGCTTCTTGAGCCACGGCTCAATCTTGGCGGCCAGATAGGCAGCCACGATGATCGGGAAGATCGAGTAGGCGTAGGCGTTGCCCTGCGGCAGCGAGATCGGAATGCCGAAGAACTCACCATTGAAGATGGTGTTCCCGATCTGAGCCACCACGTGGTAACCCTCGGCATCCGGGTTGGACATCGTCGCAAGCGACGGGAACACGAGCACGCCACCGATAATCGCCACGATGATCGGGTCAGATCCGAGACGCTTGGCCGCGGTGAAGCCGATGATGATCGGCAGGAAGTAGAACATCGAGGAGGACATCGCGTCGATGATGGTGTAGGTATTTGTGCCCGCCTGCACCACATCAAACTGCGTGAGCAGCGCCAGAATACCCTTGAGGATTCCGGAGGCCGCCAGCAGGCCGACCACCGGGATCATCGACCCGGTAATAACACCGATGAGTGAGCTGAAGCCGAACTTCAACCAGCCTACGGCGGTGGTGGGCTTCTCCACCTCTTCGGCCTCGACCGCCTCGCCGGTGCCGCCAAGTTGCTTCGTCACGGCCTCATACACGTCGCCCACGGCCGGGCCGATAACAACCTGGTACTGGCCACCAGCCTTCGCCACGTCGATGATGTCGAGATCCTTGACGAACTCGTCATCCGCGAGCGACTCATCCCTGAGGTAGAACCGCACGCGCGTGATGCAGTGGATGACGCTCTTGACGTTCTCCGCACCACCGACGCCCTTGATGATGTCGTAGGCAAGCAGGTCGTAGCCGGTAAGTCCAGCACGCGCCGGATCGTCTGCCGACGACGGCGCCACGGCACCCGCAGTAGCCTCTTGCGTAGCGGTAGCCGGTGCCGCAGCCTTTGGCTCCTTCGGCTTAGCCGGACCCACCGTGGCGACGGGGGCTCCGAGCGCAGCCTCTCCCTCGGTGACGGCAAACTCACCGCCGTGCTTCTTCTGATTGGTAAAGATAACCATCGTTGTCGTGGACTTGCCGGCCGCCTCAACGGCGGCCAGATCCATGGTTCCTACCGATGCGCCAGCCTCGACAGTATCGCCTCGAGCGATCGTCAGGTTAAACGGTGCGCCCTTGAGCTCCACAGTGTCGATGCCCATGTGGACAAGAATCTCGACTCCGGACTCGGTCTTCAGACCGAAAGCATGGGCCGTCTTGGCGACCATGGAAATCTTTCCCGAGACCGGAGCAACCACTGCTCCGCTGGTGGGAACCACGCCGAATCCATCGCCCATCGCCTTCGAGGCGAAGACGGGATCCGGCACTTGATCGATGGGAATGATAGTGCCCGCTAACGGGCTGAGAATCTCATCGTGATCTTGAGGCATCGTTGCGTCCTTCTTGTGAGTGGTGGTCAAAAATTAGGCAAGTATCGCGAGCGACTGATACGGCTGCAGCGTGACGGCAGTATCGGCGGGCGCGACGGCGTCGTCGTAGTTGGAAATCAGGACCGTTCCACCCACGAACTCGGGCGGAATCTCGATCTCCGTCTGCTTGCCATAGAAGTTATTGAGGACGAGCAGCTGCTGGCCCTCGTGGGTGCGGCGGTAGGCGAAGATATCCGGGTGGGCGAGCTCGTAGGGGACGAACGCACCTTCGGCGATAATCGGGTGGGTTTTGCGCAGGGTGATGAGCTTGCGGTAGTAGGGCAGGATGCGGCCGCCCGCCTCCTCCGCGGCGACGTTGATCCGCTTCTGGTTCGTGGGGCGAAGCCAGGGGGTTCCAGATGTGAAGCCTGCGGTGGGGGTGGCGTCCCACTGCATCGGGGTACGCGAGTTGTCGCGCGCCTTGGAATGGACGACGGCGAACGCCTCGTCACCTGAGAGACCGGTGCCGACAAGCTCGTGGAAGGCGTTGATGGCCTCGACGTCCTGGTAGTCGGCGATGGACGTGTAGGCGGGATCGGTCATGCCGATCTCCTCTCCCATGTACACGTATGGCGTGCCGCGGAGCAGGTGGATTGTGGTGGCAAGCATGGTAGCGGTCTCGACGGGGTAGTTCACCACGTCGCCGAAGCGGTTGTTGGCGCGCGGCTGGTCGTGGTTGTTCCAGAAGAGCGCGTTCCAGCCGCCACCAGCCTGCATGCCCACACACCATTCAGTGAGCACGCCCTTGAGGGCGGCAAAGTCGAAGGGCATGCGAGTCCACTTCTTGCCGTCCACGTAGTCCACCTTGAGATGGTGGAAGTTGAAGGCCATGGACAGGGCCTTGTTCTCTGGCTTCGTATAGACAATGCACTTGTCGATCGAGGTGGACGACATCTCACCCACGGTGACGATCTCGGGATCCTGGCCAAAGCTGGCGGCGGCAAGCTCACGCAAGAAAGGCTCGACGAGGGCGCCGTCCGTGTACATGGCGCGGTCGTCGGTGCCCTCGGGGGCGGAGGGGAGATCCTCGGGCTTGCCGATGAGGTTAATGACGTCGAAGCGGAAACCCTTGACTCCCTTGTCCTTCCAGAAGGCGACGATGTCCGCCATCTCCTGGCGCACACGCGGGTTGTGCCAGTTGAGATCGGCCTGAGTGACGTCGAAGAGGTGGAGATAGTAAAGGTCCGGGGCGCCAGCGTCCGGGCCCGCAGGATTACGTGTGAAGCCGTTAGTGCGGGCGTTGTTCTCCGTGATCCCGGTGCCCGCTGAGGCAGCCGTGAAAGGAGCCCACGCCGGACCGCCGAATTTGGAGACCCAGTTATTGGGGAGGAGGGTTTCGGGTGAACCTACTCCGGTGGCACTGGAGATGGGCGAAACGGCGTCGTCATCCGGGATGGAGGAGCCACTCGAGTCAGGGGCAGAATCGAGGGTGGCCGGGGCGTCGTCGTCGGCAATCGTGGTGGGGACAGCAGAACGGGCCGGGCGCAGATAGTAGAAGTCCTGATACTCCTTTTCGCCCGCGAGCGCGCGCTGGAACCACTCGTGCTGGGTGGAGGTGTGGTTGAGGACCATGTCGAGCATGACGCCGATGCCGTGGGCGTCAAGCGCCGCGACGAGTTCCTCGAAGTCCTCCATGGTACCGAGGGCGGGGTTGACGGCGCGGTAGTCGGCGATGTCGTAGCCATTATCGCGCTGCGGGGAGACGAAGAACGGGTTAAACCAGACCATATCCACGCCAAGCGAGGCGATGTAGGGGACCTTCTCGATGATGCCACGCAGGTCACCCACACCGGAGCCGGTCGAGTCACGGAAGGAACGGGGATAGATCTGGTAGATCGTCTTGTTCTGGAAACTCATCGCACGTCCTTGTTGCTCGGTGGTTCTCGGTTACTCGGTGGTTCTTATGGTTCGGGGATAGGTGAACCGTCGGCTTTGACTGAGGCTTTGACTGAGACGGGACACCGCGTTCCATCGAGGTTCTATCGAGAGGGAGGTGTCCCGTGAACTTAAGGTAAAGGATGTGACGTGGGACGCGGAAGGCTTTTGCGTTGTTGTTGCGTGGATTCGGGGTCTGTTGCGTAAGCGTGACGGCAGTTGCGTAGCTGCAGGGTGGGGTACGAGGACGTAGTTCTCGGGGTGCGCCACTTTGTGGCGGCGACAGCGGGGTGAGCGCCATATATGGCACATCGCCCGCTCTCGCCGCCACAAAATTTGTCGACCGTCGAGTCGACCGTTGATCGGCACCCACAAAAGAGCAACATGAGGACACTGACTTTGACGTTGAGCCATTTGCCATCGACAACGTGCAGAACTACGACACCTCGCAGCGGGTCAGCGACCACACGCCAGACATCTTCCTCTGGCCCACCGCGGATGACGCACTGGTTCCCGTCGCCAACAGCTTGTCACTGGGCGCCGCGGGATCAGCGGCTGGCGCGCCTCGTCGTCTCACGGATGATGAGGCGGGTAGGCAAAGTGATGCTTTCTGAAGCCGCATCATCACCAACCGATATCGAGGCGTCACCATTGCTGCTCGTAGGCTGGCCTGACTCCAGAATCCTTAACGCCAGCTTCGCGGCCTCGCGCCCCTGCTCCCGAGCGGGTTGCCCAATAGTGGTCAGCCCTAGGAATCCCGCGATGGGATGGTCATCCACGCCGATGATCGAGATGTCATCCGGAATGCTCACACCGGCCTGACGGAAGATTCCCATCATGTCCGCGGCGATTTCATCCGAGGAGCATATGACGCCCTGCGGAAGATTTTCACCCGCAAGCAGCACTTCAGCAGCAGCACGGCCCGGATTCGGGGTGAAGGGAACCTTGACGTGCCAGACGGGCAGACCCGCCTTGGCCATCGCCTCTTCATAGCCGATGCCACGCCGATATGTGGCCACCCCGGAAGTTCCGTCGTGATCGAGGAATCCAACATACGCGACGGAAGTGAGCCCAAGATTACGCAAGTAGTTCGTGGCTTTCTGGCCAACGGCGACGTCGTCGATCCCAACGCTGGGTATCCCCGGAACGACGGTTCCCGCAATAACTGCAGGAACGGGAAGATGCTTGAGCTCCTCCACACCGATGTCTCGGGGCGCGGGGACAAGGATGACCAGGTCCGTCTGGCTGGCGAGATGCGGATTGGAGAGGAAGCGGGCCCGCTCGGATGCCGACAAGCCCTGTTTGACCTGCAGTGAGACGTCCTCGGGTGTCAGAATGTCGTGGATTCCAGCGAGGATTGAGCCGAAGATCCAGCGATCCGATTCGGGAACCACCGCGGTGATGCGCAGTTCCTTGGTCTCCAAAACGCGGGTGGGAGGCGAAGCCACGGGATGCACGGATGCAGTTGCTCTGAGCACGGGGGTGTCTTCTGTGGCAGGGCGCGGTGTTACAGCATTCGTCTGAGACGCCGTTCCTAGCGCCTGCCTACTGAGGTGGCCAGAGGGGTTATCCGTGTTGAGATAACCAAGACGGCGGGCAATCTCAATGATTTCCTTCCGCTTTACCGCGGAAACTCCGGGCGCGCCGCTCAGCGCTCGCGAGACCGTGGATATGGCCACTGAGGCAGCGGCGGCAATGTCCGCCATACCTACGGGCTGGTCTTCGCTTAATTCCATACCTGAAACATACTCATGGCACCGCAAACGGTACAAGCGGGCCACGCACATGCGGTGAGCAAATGAGATACGCAACGAACCCAGCCCACGTAAGTACGTAAGCCGGGTTCGTCGTCGTTATTGGAAGGCGCCGATCAGATCAGCACTCAGCACCCACACCCCTACAGCATGCAGGAGACGCAGCCCTCCACCTCGGTGCCTTGGAGGGCCTGCTGGCGGATACGCATGTAGTAGAGCGTCTTGATGCCCTTGCGCCAGGCGTAGATGTAGTTGCGGTTGACGTCGCGGGTGGTCACGGTATCCGGGTAGAACAACGTGAGCGAGAGGCCCTGATCCACGTGCTGGGTGGCGGCGGCGTAGGTGTCGATGATCTTCTCGGGGCCGATCTCGTAGGCGTCCTGGTAGTACTCCAGGTTGTCGTTGGTCATGTAGGGCGCCGGGTAGTAGACGCGACCAATCTTGCCTTCCTTGCGGATCTCGATCTTGGAGACGATCGGATGGATGGAGGAGGTCGAGTGGTTGATGTACGAGATCGAACCGGTGGGCGGAACCGCCTGCAGGTTCTGGTTGTACATGCCATGCTCGGCCACCTCCGCACGCAACTCGCGCCAGTCCTGCTGCGTGGGGATGTGAATACCCTCGAAGAGTTCGCGCACACGCGCGGTGGCTGGCTCCCACACCTCATCGGTGTACTTGTCAAAGAACTCGCCGCTAGCATACTTGGACTCCGAGAAGCCCTCGAAGCTCTCGCCGCGCTCCTTGGCAATGGTCATTGACGCACGAATCGCGTGGTAGACCACCGTGTAGAAGTACATGTTCGTGAAGTCGAGACCCTCGTCCGAACCGTAGTGGATGCGCTCGCGGCCAAGGTAGCCGTGCAGGTTCATCTGGCCCAGGCCAATGGCATGAGACATTGCATTGCCGCGCTCGATGGACGGCACAGAACGAATATCCGTCAGATCGGACACTGCGGAGAGTGCACGCACAGCTGTCTCGACCGTCTTGCCGAGGTTACGCGAATCCATCGCCTTAGCGATGTTCATCGAGCCGAGGTTGCAGGAGATGTCCTTGCCCACGTGATCGTAGGAGAGGTCGTCATTGAGCGTGGACGCCTCAGACACCTGCAGAATCTCCGAGCACAGGTTGGACATCGTGATCTTGCCCTTGATGGGGTTAGCGCGATTGACCGTGTCCTCGAAAACGATGTACGGGTAGCCGGACTCGAACTGGAGCTCGGCCAACGTCTGGAAGAAGTTGCGAGCATTGATCTTGGACTTGCGGATGCGCTTATCCCCGACCATCTCGTAGTACTTCTCACTCACGCTGATCTCGGTGAACGGGGCGCCATACACGCGCTCGACGTCGTATGGAGAGAAGAGGTACATATCCTCGTTCTTCTTCGCCAGCTCGAAGGTGATATCGGGGATCACCACACCGAGCGAAAGCGTCTTGATGCGGATCTTCTCGTCCGCATTCTCGCGCTTGGTGTCCAGGAAGCGCATGATATCCGGGTGATGGGCATGCAGGTAGACGGCTCCCGCTCCCTGGCGCGCACCCAGCTGGTTCGCGTAAGAGAAAGAGTCCTCCAGCAGCTTCATCACCGGGTTGACGCCCGAGGACTGGTTCTGGATCTTCTTGATCGGCGCCCCGAGCTCACGCAGGTTGGAGAGGTTGAGGGCCACGCCACCGCCGCGCTTGGACAGCTGCAACGCCGAGTTGATACCGCGCGCGATGGACTCCATGTTGTCTTCGACGCGCAACAGGAAGCAGGACACCAGCTCTCCGCGGGCCGCCTTGCCGGCGTTAAGGAAGGTGGGGGTGGCAGGCTGGAAACGCCCGGAGATGATCTCGTCCACGAGGTTCATGGCCATCTCTTCGTCGCCGCATGCGAGGTACAACGAGACCATGCACACGCGATCCTCGTACCGCTCCAGGTAACGCGAGCCGTCGAACGTCTTCAGCGTGTAGGAGGTGTAGTACTTGAACGCCCCAAGGAAGGTGGGGAAGCGGAACTTGTAGGAGTAAGCCTTCTTAAACAGCGACTTAATGAACTCGAACGAGTACTGATCAAGCACCGGCTTCTCGTAGTAGCCCTCCTCGACCAGGTACTCAAGCTTCTCCTCCAGGTCGTGGAAGTACACCGTGTTCTTGTTGACGTGCTGCAGGAAGTACTGCCGTGCGGCCTGACGGTCGGCATCGAACTGAATCTTGCCTTCGACGTCGTACAGGTTCAACTGCGCGTTGAGCGCGTGGTAGTCCAATCGGGGATCCGAGTACTGCTCTTCGCCGGTATCCGTCAACGTGGTTGCTGCCAAAACTTCTCCAACCCTTCACGTACTCGTTCCGCATCCTGCGGGGTTCCGAGTAATTCGAATCTGTACATATGCGGCACGTGGCACTTTGCGGAGATGATGTCTCCCGCAATGCAGTATGCCTGACCAAAGTTCGTGTTGCCTCCCGTGATGACTCCGCGGATAAGAGAGCGGTTGTGTTCATCATTGAGGAACTTGATGACCTGCTTGGGGACGGCACCCTTCTGGTTTCCACCGCCGTATGTAGGGACGACGAGGACGTATTCCTCATCAACATTCAAGGGCTCGTCACCCGCACGCAACGGGATTCGCCGAGCCGGGAACCCCAGCTTCTCCACAAATCGCTTCGTGTTATTGGTTGTTGATGAAAAGTAGACGATCTGCGGCATCCGACCTTCCTATCGACGTTTCTAGAATGCAGAGCGTTGACGAGGCCCGTTTCAACCCCGCCAGATTTCCCGACGACGACGTCACCACTCACCTACGAACAGCGCCCTGTCACCTATGAAAGTGCTCCACCTAACTGCGAACGACGGCCCGAGAACACCGCCTCGGGCCGTCGTTACTACCTCTGCGAAACCATGTCAGGCAGAGACGACTGCGCCCTGGTTAGCAGCCACAGCCAATGCCTTGATCTTGTCCGGACGGAATCCCGACCAGTGATCGCCGCCAGCAAATACAACGGGGGCCTGCTGGTAGCCCAAAGCCTTAACCGCCTCCAGAGCGTCTGCATCCAGAGTGAGGTCTACTTCCTCATAGGCGAGGCCGGCCTTGACCAATGCCCGCTTGGTTGCATTGCACTGGACGCAGGAGGGCTTGGTGTAAACAGTGATACTCATATGAGCTCTCCCTTCTGGTGCCTCTCCCGTCAGGATTTCCCGAGATCTAAACCGGACCCACTGTGGGCCGGTAGCTCTTCTTCCCTACTAGAGATAACACGCCAGTTGTCGAAACATTCCGTGCGATGCGCCGCTATCAACGTCGCTTCATAGACACTACACCTTGTGGTCAGGTTCGTCAGTGACCACAAGACCTTGTGTCCGCGTGTCTCGACGTGATTAGTCACACCAGTGTAATTCACCTCTGTGGAATCACCCTCCTTCCCGGTGGATGAGCTGTGCACACAGCCTCCACCGACGCCCCGATATCCCCCGGAACATCCACACCAACTCACCGGGCCGCTTCGCGGAGAGCGGAGGAGCCC
Organism: Actinomycetaceae bacterium; assembly: GCA_039812645.1. Classification (GTDB taxonomy): domain Bacteria; phylum Actinomycetota; class Actinomycetes; order Actinomycetales; family Actinomycetaceae; genus Ancrocorticia. The sequence continues at coordinate 10,572 of JBDIAV010000019.1, read as the reverse complement.
GGGCCACCCAACTAGGTGACTACCCCCATCCTCTCGCGCACCTCCGACACATTTTGACGCCATTTTCTTCGCGACAGCCTCCTCTGCAAACTCGAGGAATTCTTCCGCGGGTGTGGGGTGATTCGCACGCTTTCCCCACACCCATCCACAGTTGTGGATAACTTTTTCCACTTTTGTGCATCTTCTCCCCATGTTTATCCACATATGTGGAGAACTTTTGGGAAGTGGGTGGATTTTCATCCCCGTCACTTTTGGCCGGGGCGGCGTGTTGAACCCGGCGTGTCGGGACCGCCCAGAGGGCAATATTCCCGTTGTAGGCACGCATAGTGTCACGCCAGGCGTGTCGGGACCGCCCGAAAGCCCACCAGCAACTCACGGTCATCACCCCTTCGTCCTTCGTCCTCCACCCCTCGCTTCGGAGAAACGCGCTGGAGTGGCACGCGTCAATCGGCTAAGCATTCCCTCCACCCCTCGCTTCGGAGAAACGCGTATGTAGGCGCTCCCAGAACCGGGCATAGGTGCCCTTTGCCCCTCGCTTCGGAGAGGCGCGGTACGGACTCGGGGCTGCCAACTCCTAGCTTTGGGTTGCTGGCAGCCCGAAGCCGGGAGTTAACAACCAAAGGATTGAGCTTTTCGGAAAGAATTGAGCGCGTAGGCGCGTCAAAACGCTCAATTCTTTCCATTTTCCTCAATTCTTTACGAGCACCGAGGGAAGATCTTTACGAGCACCGAGGGAAGAAGGGCCAAGCCAAGCCCCTCAACACTCCACGACATTCACGGCGAGGCCGCCGCGCGATGTCTCCTTGTACTTCGACAGCATGTCCATGCCGGTCTGGCGCATCGTCTCGATGACAGTGTCGAAAGAGACAGCATGGCGGCCATCGCCCCACAGCGCCATACGAGCCGCGTTGATGGCCTTGACGGCAGCGATAGCGTTGCGCTCAATGCATGGGATCTGCACAAGCCCGCCCACGGGATCGCAGGTCAGCCCCAGCGAGTGCTCCATAGCGATCTCAGCGGCATTCTCCACCTGCTGTGGAGTGCCTCCCATCGCCTCAGCAAGGCCGCCAGCGGCCATGGCGCTGGCGGCCCCCACCTCTCCCTGGCAGCCAACCTCGGCACCAGCGATCGAGGCGTTGGTCTTGATGATCCCGCCAATGGCCGCGGCGGCCAGCAGGAAACGGCGCTGCCCGTCGATGTCGGCCCCGGGAACAAACCGCAGGTAGTAGGAGAGCACGGCCGGAACCACACCGGCGGCGCCATTGGTGGGGGCCGTGACCACACGGTGCCCCGCAGCATTCTCCTCGTTGACCGCGAGCGCGTAGAGGTTGACCCAGTCCATACCCGCCAGCGGATCGTTCGAATTCCCACGCCGTTCCAGCTCCGCATTGAGTTCCGAAGCCCGGCGTTTCACCCGCAGGAAACCGGGGAGCACTCCGGACGCCTCGCACCCCTCCTTGATGCACTCTTCCATGACCTGCCAGATGTTATCCACATAGGCGATCACCTCGTCGCGCGGGCGTAGCGCCTGCTCGTTCTCCATAACGAGGTCCGACACCCGCAACCCCGAGGCCACACAATGCTCCAGCAGGCCCTTCGCCGTCGAGTATGGGTAGGGCGTGGGTTTCGGATCCAGCCCGGCGTCCGGGTTCTCCAGGGGAAGAACGCGGGAGTCACGTTCGGCATCGCCCACTTCCTGCACAACGAAACCGCCTCCGACGGAATAGTATGTCCCCTCCAGCAGCACGTCACCGCTGGCCGCGAACGCAACGATCGTCAACGCGTTGACGTGGAACGGCAGAATCCGGCCCGGCAGAAAGCGGACGTCATTGTCGTAGTTGAACGGCACCGGCCCCACACCCATCAGCTCCAATGCGCCAGACGCCGTCGCCTTCTCCATCAGCGTGTCGACGACATTCACCGGCACCGATTCCGGCCGGTACCCGGACAACCCGAGGAGTACCGCCCGATCGGTGGAGTGCCCGCGCCCGGTTGCTCCGAGCGATCCCATCAGGTCGACGACGACGCGGCTCGGCACCGTAGAGAAATCCGCTGCGGTGGGCTGCGACCCGCTTCCCGGCACCCCCGCCTGCAAGGCGGCAGCGTTCCTGCGGCACACTTCCGCTAGCCGTCCAGCGAAATGCAGACCCGCGCGCATAGGACCCACCGTGTGCGAGGACGACGGACCAATACCGACCCGGAACATCTCGCACACAGATAGCGGCCGCACCTGCCGGGCGGTCGAAGCTACTCCCTCGAGGGTAGATTCGGGCGTCTGATTGTGCGCCAACCCTGACTCATTGTGGGAGGATAGGGGCTGCGAAGGTGAGGGAATTGAGGAAGTCATAGGAGCATTATCCTCTCCCCTACCTCCATACTGTAGAGGTGTGTAACTCACTCGAAGAGAGCGAGAGCTACTGCGCGGAATCGTCCCCCAGAATAGCGTTGACGCGCTCCACCTTCGCGCTGAGCTGACCCGTGTACCCAGGGCGAATATCCGCCTTCATCACGAGGGACACCCGCGCAGAATATTCGGCGACGGCGTCCACACACTGCTTGACGACAGCCATGATTTCGTCCCACTCCCCTTCAAGGGTGGTGAACATCGCCGTCGTCTCATGAGGAAGCCCCGACTCGCGAACAATTTTGACAGCAGCGGCCACCGCTTCGGAGACAGAGCCGTCGGCCTGGCCGGTGGTTTGTGGAGCTATAGAAAACGCAAGGAGCATGCTCCCACCATAAAAGATCTTGGTAACAAACGCAGTGTCTCTCGCCTTGCAAACCGCTCGGCAACGACAAACCCTTCGGCCACCACAAACCGCTCGGCAACGACAAACCGCTCGGCAACGACAAACCCGGCGTAACACCGAGGGGCTCTCGCACCCGCAGAAGGATTCTCCCAGAGGCATACGGCCCATATCCCCCTGGGAGGGGCTCTCGCACCCACAGAAGGATTCACGCACCCACAGAAGGATTCACGCACCCACAGAAGGATTCACGCACCCACAGCAAATTTTCAGTACCGAGATATCAGTACCGAGATAGTTGTGCGATCAAACAATATTCGAATGGATCAATACCAGAAATCGGGCCCAGATACCCATGACCAAGACCACCAGCCACGCTAAAGTTAATAAACAACTTGAGTACTGACAGGATCCGGACGGAGTACTTTTACCATGACCACCAGTTTTGCTGACCAGCTTCGCGAGGTAGGCCTACGGGTCACCGAGCCTCGTTTGGCAACACTTGAGCAGATCAAGCAAGGCGGCCATGTCAGCGCAGAAGATCTGCGTGCCGGCGTCGCTGAAAAACTCGGATCTGTGTCAACCCAGGCCATCTATGACATTGTCCATGCCCTCACAGCCAAGGGACTTTTGCGTGAGATCAAGCCCGCAGGCCACGTCTCTCTCTTCGAGCTGAGCCGTAACGACAACCATCACCACTTGATCTGCCGTTCATGCGGTCGCATCGAGGACGTCCCCTGCGCGGTAGGTTTTGCGCCATGCCTTCAGCCCTCCGATAATCACGGGTTCATCATTGACGAGGCCGAGGTCCACTTCTGGGGATTCTGCCCAGACTGCCATTCCTCCGCGAACTAGCTGCCGTTTCATAGGCGTAGCCAGCCGCCCCTATTAAGTAGCCAGCCGCCCCTATTGACCTGGGCACCTAGTTATTAACCGCAGCATGTGGAACCTGCCCTCTCAAACCAAAAACCGCCCGCTCAAGCAACAAAGTGGTGGGTGACGATCCACCCATCGTCACCCACCACTTTCTTCACCCAATGCAACCTCAATCAGGATGTCCGTGCCGAAGTGAAGGGATCTCCGGCGGCCACATGAAGCTGATCGTTTATTGTTGCTTCTGGATTTATTTAATTGCCGTAAGGGAGCAGCACCACCCAGCTCAACCTCACATCGATGATCAACTCGCACCTGCACAACACATTCAGGAGACTCAGGACTGAATTTCCAGGTGTTTGCTCATCACCAACACCATGATGTAATCAACCCAAGCTTCATACTGCGTGGAGGAAAGCTGGGAATTCCTAGGGAAACCGGCAAATGTGAGGCCAATGTGACATGGCCGATACACCCCACCAAAGAAGAGTGACCCCTGTAGCTTCACTGTTTTTTCCGCTGCTCACCAGCAAAAGTAATCGTTTTGTAATCATTCCGCTATAGCATGGTGCAAACGTCGTTCGAATAGTACATAATGGGACACAAGTTGCTAGGGAAATGAGCTCGACACATTCACGTGAGCCAACACATCCTCCCAGTGACTCCAGAAATTGCCCCGTATATCGCAGGAGTACCGGATGCCGCACATGAACGTTGAGTCGTTCAACCTTGATCATCGAGCCGTCGCGGCTCCATTTATCAGGGTCGCCGATGTCAAACATCTGCCCCACGGAGATGTCTTGACCAAATACGACATCCGGTTCTGTCAACCCAACAGTGAACATCTCGATATGCCCGCCGTTCACTCGATCGAGCACTCGTTCGCGGAGTACGCACGCAACCATAGCGACGTCGTCGTCGACTTCTCACCGATGGGGTGCCAGACCGGCTTCTACCTCATCCTTGCAGCCGAACCGGACGTCGCCGGAACCATCGATCTGGTGGCTCAAACATTCGAGGACATCCTCGCAGCTAGCTCCGTACCCGCTGCCAACGAGGTACAGTGCGGCTGGGGCGCCAATCACTCTCTCGGTGCGGCGCAAGACGCGGTCCGCACCATGCTCGCCGCCAAAGATTCATGGGAACAGGTGATGACCAAATGACACGCATCCGAGCCATCGTCATCGCGGCGCAGGACGAAGAGATCCGCCCGGTTCTCGACGCGCTCACCGCCATGGCCACCAAGCCAGCCAAGCTCGCCTGCCCCATCGCTTCCGCGTGGGTCGCGGCCTCCACACATGGCAATATCCTCATCATGCGCACCGGTATCGGCCTTGTCGCCACCGCCAACGCGCTCGGGTGGGCCATGGCACGATTCACCCCGAAGGTCGTGCTTTCCACCGGTTCTGCGGGTGGGCTGGCGCCGGATATTAAGGTGGGTGACGTCGTCGTCGGCACGGAATATGCCTACGGGAACGCTGACGCCACTGCGTTCGGGTATACACGCGGCCAGGTTCCTGGCCAACCCCCTCGATTCACTGGCGCCACAGAGCTCCTCGAGCACTGCACACTTGATCTCCGCATGGGGCTCATGCTCGCGGGCGATTCCTTCATCACCGCCAAGAACATCGGACCCATGCGCGAGGACTTCCCCGACGCATTGACCACTGATATGGAAACCACGGCCGCCGCCCAGGTATGCAAAGCGTGGGACGTGCCCTTCATCTCCATCCGTTGCGTCTCGGACCTGTGTGGACCATCCGCGGACGAGGACTACCACATGGAACTCGACCATGCATCAGAGGCTTCTGCCCGCGCTGCCATCGATGTCCTCACCTACCTCGCCGAGCCCGGCCCCACCGGCCCCACCCAGCGATTCTCCGAGGACTCTCTCACGGCCGCTCTGCTGCTCATCTTCGCATCCGTCAATAAGTTAACCGAAGGCGACCCCACCAAGGTACCCGCACCGCTTCGCGACGCCATCCGCGACCACATCAGTGCCGAACACGAGTACCTCATCACGCCCACGCTCGGCCTCATCGCCGCCGCCCGGGCCGCCATCGAAGAGGATCCAAACCTCACACTGACCGCCAAGCAGTACGATTCCGAGCGCCAGAAATTGACCGCCCGCATGGGACTCAATACTGGGCGTGGCCAGCTCGCCTGGCCTCCCACCTCGCAGACCATCATCAAGCGTTTCAACGGCTACTGGAACGACGCCCTCTCCAAGGTGGGCCTACGTGTCCAGTCCGGCCGCAAGCGTGGCGGCCTCAAGTTCTCCGACCAGGATTACGTACAAGCTCTGCGCACCTTCTCCACCTGGTCCGCCAAGCGTGGCATGGCCCCCAGCTACAAGGCCTACCAGCAGTGGATCAAGGACACAGAGCGCCAGGGCCAGGTTCCCTCCGGTGCCGCGATTCGCCAGCGCTTCGGCTCATGGCGTTCGGCCGCCGAGGAGGCGCAGATCTAGCAGATCGCAAGGCTTTGCAAATTTTGTGGCGGTGAGAGCGAGTTATGTGCCTATATAGGCACACAGACCGCTCTCACCGCCACAAAGTTCATCAATCGCAGGAACTCGCCGCACCGATCTGATCCAGGAGCCACGCGAGCACGAAGGCCTGCGTGCGCCACTTCTCGTAGCGGCCACTCTTGCCCGCATGCCCCGCGACCATCTCAATCTGCTCGAGAATGGGGCGGCTCACCGGGTCATTCGTGGCTTTCTCACGCAGCACCTGGACCCATTTTGTCGGCTCCACGTAGAGGACACGAATATCGTTGAGAGAGGTGGTGGCGAGGATAGCGGGATACTCGACCTCGCGCACGTTCTCCAACGGCGAGTAGGACTTCATGTACTCGTATACCTCGGGAGACTCGATGGGGTTGCCCCATTCTTCCCATTCGCCAACCGTTAACGGAAGTTCCGGCTTGAGAATCGTGGTGAGGGCGTCCACGAAAGGAACACCCGCGTGTACGGCACGGAACAGCTCCGGCGCCAGGTTGACCACAGCTCCCATGAGCAGGCCGCCCGCAGAACGGCCCTCGGCGGCAAGCTTGTCACGTGCCACCCAACCACTGGAGTGCAACCACTTAGCACAGTCCACAAAATCAGCGAAGGTATTCTTCTTGGAGAGCACGCGGCCCTGCTCATACCACGAGCGTCCCATCTCGCCGCCGCCACGCACGTGTGTCCAGGCGATCACCACTCCACGTTCCAGCATGGTGATGTGCCGCGGTGCAAAGTACGGATCATTCGAGACCTCGTACGAACCATATCCATAGATCCAGCCCGGGTTGGTGCCATCCGGCTGGAGCCCTCTCTTATACGCAATCGTCATAGGCAGGGAAGTCCCATCCTCCGCTTCTACCCACACACCCTCTTGAACGAACTGCTCGCGGTCAAAGCCTGGCACATCAAGAACCTTGAGAACTTCACTTGTTCCCTCATTTACCCAGTAAGCGGTCTGAGTAGGAGGTGTCAGCAGGGACTCGGTCGAGAAAACAACCTCTTTCGCAGCCCAATGAGGTGAGTTGTACAGCTCAATGGTGGAAAGTGGCTCGCTCGGGATGGGCACTGGAGCACCCCACACGGCGCGTTCATGCGGTTCCGTGTACGGGGTCACGCCATCCGGCAAGCCCGGAGAATCCTGCGGGCGCCCCGCAAAATAGCTGCTGCGGTTTGTCTCGTGACTGAGGGCGCCGTCGTCGATCCCCACATCCGGTGCCGTCTGGTTCAACCTGATGAAATCATGGCCCTGCTGGGCAGGGCTGTGCGAACGGGACATCAGACGCAGCTGTGTCTGCCCGCCCGACCGCATAGAAATCACCGCGAAATCGCGGAAAGCGTCCACTTCAAGGATGCGCTCGCCCGGCTCCGGCACCACCAGAGATATCCAGTCCTGCGGAGTTGACGTCCCGATCGGGGCCGAAGCGAGCTCAAAATCAGCGTAATTCTTGTTGTGGATGATAAGAAGGTGATCGTCCGCTGGCTCAACCGAGTAATCCAGGCCCTGCTGGCGCCAACACACCACGATGGGGTCGGCGAACGGCTGCGCGGTGGCATAGAGTCGCACTTCCTTGGTATTGCGCGATTCCGACGTCACGACAATCCATTTCCCATCCCGAGAGGCTTGCGGCCAGACGTCGAAACGATCATCATCCTCCTGGAAGAGCAGCCGATCATGAGAGGATGGCGTTCCGACGGCGTGAATCCAGATCTGCCAGGAACGCCACGAATCATCCACTCGCGAGTAGATGATCTTGTCCGAATCCGCCGACCACACGAGCCCATAGGCGAGCCCGGTGACCACTTCGTCGACGACGAAGCCCGTTTCGATCTCGAAAATCCGCAACCGGAAGTGCTCGTCGCCAGTGTAATCAACACCGAGCGCGCCCAGCTTGCCGTCAGGCGAGGGAGTGAACCCCGAGGTGCCAAAGAACTCCTGATCATCGGCCAAAACGTTGCCGTCCCACACGCATTGCTCATCCTGCGGGTTCTCTAGCTCGGCCAGGGTAGGACGCTGTCTACCCACCGCAAGCACCCGGAACATCGCCGGGTACTGCTTGCCTTCCCACGTGCGCTGGTAGTACCACCAGCGGCCCTCACGCCACGGGACCGTGGTATCACTTTGCTTCGTTAGTGCCGCAATCTCCGAGACCAACTGATCACGCAGGGGTTCAAGATGCTCGGTTCGCTCACGCGTCCACGCGTTCTCCGCTTCGAGATGCGCAAGAAGGTCCGGGTTTTCCTTGTCGCGGAACCATTCGTAGTTATCCGTGTACACGTCACCGTGGAAGTGCCGCTCAGAGAGGATCTTGTGCGCGCGCGGGGCATGCGTCATACTCATGCAACTACTTTACTGCTTCCGTATTGCGGTGCAGTTTCAGATTGAGCCGTCAGGCAGGGGTTTTATACCAAAGTTGGCAGCACAGTTCGCACAACGACGTGGATTGAAGCAGCGCTACCAGCGCCTTCGGGGGTCCTCTTTCGCCAAACGCCTAAGTTGGCTTCGAGCCATCGCTATCTCTGGATAGGAAGGATCTATCTTGGCAAGTAGAGAAAGCATGCCATTAAGACGACGGTTTACCTCCACCGCCAGCAAGTTGTCATGGTGCGCAACCCGATTTCGGAGTTTACGGACCACTTCCAGCTGATGACCAATACGAAGCCTGTTCTCATTGGTCGAGTCAGCATAAGGAAAAGACAAATGCAAAGCTTCGTCCCATAAGCGACATTGACGATCTGACGACTCCGACGACGAAGCAGGACGGATAAGCTTTACCCACGCGCCAAACATAAGCTGAGCCACGACATCATCATGGGTTACTCCAGCCCCGTACCGTGGATGATCCCGAGGACGACGCTCAGGTTCCTTTTGCGCCCAACTCTGGGCGGTCCTCAATTCCTTACTCAAAATCTCGTACAGTGGCGATGCCGCTCCCCTATCTAACGCCCAGTCACAGCCATACTCCTCACCCTGAGTAGAATTCCAGAGCGATAGCTGAGCATCCATCGCATTACGAACAGCTATCTCAACAAAAGAAATCTGTGCATGGAGAGATCCTGCGAGTTCAGTCGCCCAAAGGTAAAGCTCCCGTGCTCGATCAGGATCCCCGTTCGCAGCTGCCATGTATGGCTCAGCTCGAGCTTCTCCAAGAAGTCCCATCAGCAATTGCAATTCTTGACTACTCATGTCCTCAACGTTACGCTGTTAACGTGAGTACCGGGCTTGGACCGGTACAATCTACCTCAGGATTCCCTCGCTAGCGAGGGAATCCTTGTTTTATAGGGTTAAAACCTCAGCGGCCGAACTTCTTAGACTCGGCAACCGCGAGGGAATCGCATAGCTCGTTGGCTGCATCCCCGGCGTGACCCTTCACCCATTCAACCTCGGTTATCCCGTTGCGACCCTCGTACAGGTTGAGCAAGCGCTCCACAAGCTCCCGGTTCTTCACCGGCTGCCCATCGGCCTTCTTCCACCCCTTGCGCCGCCAGCCCGGGGCCCACTTCGTCATAGCGTCAATAACATACTTCGAATCGCAACGAATGAGAAGGGATGGCTCCGGACCCACGTACTCCAGCCCCTTGATGAGGGCGGTAAGTTCCATGATGTTGTTCGTGGTGCGGGCCTCCCCGCCAGACTCGCGAGCGCCACTCCTCTGTTCCACCCACGCCCATCCCCCCGGACCGGGATTTCCCGAGCATGCACCGTCGGTAGCAATAATGCGATCGAATCCTGGCCGAATCTTGCCCACCGGTTTCACCTGCTCCTCCACGTTGAAGTTCTCTTCCGGCTTCCCCTGCTCCTCCGTGCTGGAGTTCTCTTCCGGCTTCCCCTGTAACACCGTGCCGGGAACCTCTCCCAACCTCGCCGGTTCCTCCGGATCCTCAATCTCCTCCAGAAGAGCCTCCTCGTCCAGCCACTCCGGTTGCGCATTGAGTGCGCCAGATAGCTCGGGTTCAACAAACTCAGGTAGATCACACCTTGTCATTCCTGGCACGTCGAGGGCCACCGCAGTGAACTCCGGCTCCTCGAACAAACCCTGCGCGTCGGGTTCCTCAGGCTCGCCGAACAGACACGACTGCCCAAAACGCGGCATCACCGGAAGAAGCATGAGGCCCACACCTTGAAGCAACCGGCACACATCCGGGTGCCACAATGGCTGCATGTGCCCAAAATCGTTCAACCCACTGCTAGAAAAACCATGCGCCTCAGCCAACGGCGTGGGCCGCGGACCCGCAGCCAAGCCCAGCTTTGCCAGGGCGTCAAGCAATTCGTAGGAGTTGACGCCAAAACGAGCCGCGAGTTCATCAGTGGGAAGCCAATCAGTCATGTCATCAACCCTACCGGCTTGCTCCGACACAAAATCTTCGCCCACATGTTCGACGACGACAACCAGCACCCAACTCACTGTAAACGCCTAACCCGGCACCGCCTCACCACCCATTCCCACC
>JBDIAV010000018.1:0-42953 GCA_039812645.1 Actinomycetaceae bacterium | reverse complement strand
AGATGGCTCGGTGGCTGGAAGCTGTGAGCGAGGAAGTTGGCCTCGACCAGGAGCTGATTTCTACATATCAAAGCCCGCTCTTGCGACTTATTGGCACGGTCGCCCATGGTCCCTCGCGACCTGCCGCGCCATTGACAGCTTTTCTCGTGGGTTATGCCGCCGCGTCACAGGGGAAAGATCCCAATGAGTTGGTGGCTGCTCTGGAGAATCTAGCCAAGAATTGGGAAGTTTCTGAGGGGTGACACCGGGTTGATTTAGGCCTAGGAACAAGGGTCCTAGAAGCGCGCTAAGTGCCGTGTAATATCGTTGGCGATACCGTGCGGGAGGTGAGTCATGTTCGGATTTAGCGGTGGAGAACTGCTGGTAGTGCTGGTTGTGGCTGCGCTCGTTATGGGGCCAAAGAATGTGGCACAAGCCCTGTATGGCCTGCGCAAACTGCTCGATATGGTACGCGAGTGGAGCGCAAAGCTGCGGCAGGAAACAGCATTCGATCTTTCTTCTCTCGGCATTGACCCGGCAGACGTGGAAAAGCTGAAGAATCTGGATCTCAGCCAGTATGATCCGCGGCAAATGGTGCGTGAAGCTGTGCAGGAAGAAATGAATGCGTGGATCGCAGCTACGAACGGTGCTGCGGCAGCCGGAAAAGCGACGGCTGCGGGTGCCGCAGCCGCGATGCAGCAGACTGTCACCCCGTTCCCGGTGGATGTTGTGCCGGGTCAGAACCCGCTTGCCCCCAATACTCCCGCTGCTACGAACGGTGCATTCCCCGCCACTCCCCAGGCAGTTGCACCCGTCTCGGGCCATGGAACGCCTGTACCGAACTACCGTACCTACCCGGTATCGAGCCTGAACTACCCGGTGTCGAACCCCGCTCCACAACCTACCAACCCGGCTCCCCACCCCTTTGCCCCGGCTTCCACGCCTGTTTTTTCATCCGGGATGCCCAACTACCTTGCCGCCCCCACGGCCTCGTCATCCGGGCAGCTTGCTTCATCAGCGGAGCAATCGGGGGCGGCTCCGGGTGGGCACAGGGCGTCGTCGGACATCATCAAGGACGATGATGGACCACTTGATCTTCATACAATTCTCAACCGACCTGATTTAGGAGGGTCACGATGAAACTTCCGCACATCATCGCTGTTCTGATCGTCATCATTATTATTTTTGGGGCAGCTAAGCTGCCAGATATCGCGCGGTCGCTGGGCCAGTCCGCGAAGGTCCTGAAGAAGGAAATGCGCGAGTTGCAGGACGACGTACCCCCGGGTGGCTACCCCGCGCAGGCACAGCCGGGCCAATACCCGCAGGGTTACTCCGCGCAGCCGGGGCAGCCGGGATACGTCCAGCCCGGTCAATATCCCCAGGGCCAGTATCCTCCACAAGGGCAACCCTATGTCCAGCAACCTGAGCAATACCCGGCGCCGGGCTATCCAGCTCAGCCGGTACCGGGACAGTACCCGCAGGCTGACGGTCAGTGGCAGGCGGGCCAGAATGGTGCGCCCGGCCAGTATCCTCAGCAGCGTTAGGTCTTAATTCGACGTGTCTGCACGGAGGAAGGTGAATCCGGAGGCTCGTATGAGTATCTCCGGGCACCTCAAGGATCTGCGTAAGCGTGTGCTTTTGTCACTGCTAGGCATTCTTGTGGGTGCTGTGGGTGGGTGGTTCCTGTACGAGCCGGTGATGGATTACATCACCGCGCCCTTGCTCGACATTCAGGACGCGAACACCCAAATCAACTTCCCGACGATCGGCGCAGCTCTTGACCTGAAGTTGCGGGTTTCCCTGTGGGTCGGACTGATTATTTCCTGCCCCTGGTGGATCTACCAGATGGGTGCTTTTATCGTTCCTGGGCTTAAGCGTAAGGAACGTTGGTATGCCTTCGCCTTTGGTGTGGTGGGCGTGGTGCTGTTCATCAGTGGCGCGTTCACGGGCGTCATATTGGTGCCGCGCGCGGTGGAGATTTTGCAGTCGTTTGTGCCGGCGGGAGGGTCGTCGCTGCTTCAGGCCGACGCCTACGTCGATTTTTACACTCGCCTCGTCATCCTGTTCGGAATCTCCTTCCTCATTCCTGAAGTACTTGTGGCACTCAACTTCTTGGGTATCTTGAGCTCGCGGAACATGCTGAGGGCGTGGCGTTGGGCCGTACTTGTGGCATTTATCTTCGCGGCCATTGCTAATCCGCTGCCGAGCCCCTGGCCCATGATCGTTCAAGCCCTGGTGCTAGTGGCGCTGTATCTGTTGGCGGTGTTGATCTCGTGGATCAACGAGCGCTACCGCGCGTATGGCTGGAGATTGCGGGGACACAGGAAGGACGACGACGGCGCCGCGGGGACCGCTGGGTATCCGGTCCCCACTCCCGGTACTTACCCGGTTCCGTTTGGCCAGGGTAGTCCGAATCCAACTCCCGGTGTACGTCAGCCGGGTGCGTATCAGACAGTAACTCCCGGCGCCTATCCGGTTCCTGGCGGTACCTACGGTCCGAACCCCGCGCCGGCCTTTCCGCAGGCTCCACCGGAAGCTATGTTCCCGGTATCTGGACCGGCCGGTGCCCCATTTGTGCCAGCTGTGCCGGTGAGCGAGCCCTCTACTCCGATCGTGAATGGATCAGTTCTTCAACCGGCTGACATCCCTGGGCCTTCTGTTTCTCAGGTATCTGGCCCGCAGATGACAGCTGAAGAGTCTCCACAACGGCTGCCTTCTCCCACAGCGCCGCAGCTGTGTGGAGTCGTTATTCTTGCTGGGGGAACTGCCAAAAGAATGGGTGGGGTTTCGAAGCCGGACGTCGTTGTTGGTGGAAAGACTCTTCTTGTGCGAGCGATCGAGGAAATCCGGGTGGTGGCGCCGGCAGCCGCTATTGTCGTGGTGGCCCCGCCGCAGGTGGCAATCCCCCAAGGTGTTTCGCGCGTGCTGGAGGATCCGCCGTTTGGCGGTCCGGTGGCTGGCATCGCGGCTGGTTTTGAGAAGCTGACGACGCTTTCCGGCTACCGTCCAGGCAGTCTTGTTGGCCTTCTGACCTGCGATGCTCCACTTGCGCCGAGGCTTTACCCCGCTTTGGAGCGGGCCTACCGTGAGGCGACAGTGCAGAGCCTGCGCGAAGCGAATACCGGGGAAGTACATATGGAAGAAGCGGGAGGAGCGGGCCGGCCCGCACAGTTTGTTGGTGGCGCGGTGCCGCTTGTGAGTGAGGAGAGTGTCGCCAGCTCAAATCCAGCCAGCCCAAACCCAGCTGGCCCAAACCTCACCGATGCGAAGCCACTCACTGGGAAGCCGTCAACCTACAGCCAGTACCTGCATGGCGTCTATGTTGCGGGTGCACTGGCCCAGCTCTTTGCGACCCAGGTGCGCGATCGTTCGGTGCGCTCGCTCTTCAAGCAGTTGCGGCTCGCCACGGTCCAAGACATTGAGCGCATTGGTATGGACGTGGATACCTGGGAGGACGCCGCGGTGATGGAGCGGCGGCTCGCAGAGTTGGCTTAGAGGTTCTAGCTCTTATGTCCGCGCAGACTGGCGCACCGAATGTGCCAACCGAGCTGCTTCACGCTCTAGGCGGCGCTGCCGTGTCGCCGCGTCACGTTCCTCTTTGGTGAGCCAAATGGGACGGCGCTCGCCGATAATTATCCCCTGAATCCACCAGACGGCCTCAATGAGTGCGGCCCCAATAAGGCCGGCCACGGTTGCGAAGCCCATCATCGCCAGGTTAGACGAGTCGAGCATGAAGAACTGCTGGGTCACCTTGAGGTTAAAGATGAGGCCGTAACCAACCAGCGGTAGGAAAACAAGGGCGATTTTCCACCACTCGTATGGTCTCGCCACCACGGACAACACCCAGGTGGAGGTAATGATGAGGGCAAGCAGCGCCGCCGTCGATGCCTGGACAGCTGCATGAGGGTGATGGTCCTCGGCCCGGACAAAGATGAAGGTAGTGAACGATGCCGCTGCCACGATGATGCCGGCCGGGAACCCAAAGGACAACACGCGCCGCACGAACCTGGGCCGTGCCCGCTCATTGTTCGGAGGAAGAGAGAGGAGGAATGCCGGAATGCCGATAGTGAACCAGCCGGTGATCGTCACGTGAATTGGTTGGAAGGGGAATGGAAGTGCGAAGGCGAGAACGAGAATCGCGATCACTGACGAGTACACGGTCTTTGTAAGAAAGAGGTTGGCCACTCGTTCAATATTTCCCAGCACGCGCCGCCCCTCGGCTACGACGTAGGGGAGGGTGGCGAACTTGTCGTCAAGAAGCACGATCTTCGCGACGGAGCGGGTGGCGGCGGTCCCCGAACCCATGGCCACACCAAGGTCCGCGTCTTTGAGCGCAAGCACGTCGTTGACGCCGTCGCCGGTCATTGCCACCGTGTGACCGCTGCTCTGAAGCGCTTCAACCATGGCGCGCTTCTGCTGGGGAGTGACTCGTCCGAAGACTTGGGTGTCATTCACCGTCTTCGCGAAATTCTCGCCCTCAATGGTTCGGGCATCCACGGGTGAGCCGGTTTCCATGCCAAGCTGTCGCGTGACGGCTCCGACGGAATCGGCATTGTCGCCCGAGATCACCTTGACCTCGACGCCCTGGCTTCTGAAGTACTCGAGAGTGTCGGCCACGTCGGGACGAATGCGCTGCTCAAGCACCACGAGGCCGAGAGGTTCCACAATTCCGGGCGCGCCTTCGCCGGTGACAACCTCCGAGCACCGTCCAAGAAGAAGGACTCGCAAACCCCTCGCAGCGACGTCATTCGCCTCGCGGCCAGCGGGGGAATCGTCGGAAACAAGCACATCAGGTGCGCCGATAACGAAACTATCCACATCTTCGACGGCTCCGACTCCCGCCCGAGAATCGCCTGGTCGCGCAAAGCTTACGCCGCTCCACTTCTTAGCCGACGTAAAGGGCTGCGAGGACACGACGTCCCAACGTGCGTCGGGCGTTCCAACACCTTCAATAATTGCTTCCATGGAAGAATTAGGAGCTGGATCTGCGGCCGCAAGCTGGCGAAGAACGCCGAGCGCAACGCCGTCGTCGGAGCCGGTCACGCTCGCATCCGAACCCAGCGGAATCAGCTCGCTGAACTCCATCTTGTTCTCGGTGAGGGTGCCGGTTTTATCCGCGCACACTACGTCGACGCGCGCCAGGCCCTCAATGGCTGGTAGCTCGTTAACCAGGCACTTTCTGCGGCCGAGGCGGATCACGCCCATCGCGAACGCGGTGGAAGTGATGAGGACGAGGCCCTCGGGAATCATGGGGACGAGTGCGCCGGACACGGCGAGGATGATGGAGCGCCAGTCGGAGTGCTCCACGTTGACTTGACCGATGATCGTCAAGATACCGACGGGAATGAGAACCCACGTGATCGACTTGAGGATGGCGTTAATACCGGCCTGTAGATCGGAGTGGACGAGTGAGAATTTGGCAGCTTCGGCGGTGAGTTTGGCCGCGTAAGAGTCCTTGCCCACCTTGGTGGCACGGTACGATCCCGTCCCGGATGCGACGAAGCTGCCCGAAAGAACCTCGTCGCCCGGTTTTTTCGCTACGGCTTCGGATTCGCCGGTGAGGAGCGACTCGTCCATTTCCAGGTAGCTGGCTTCGGCTACTTCGCCGTCGACGACGATCTGTTCGCCTGGGGTCACAACAATAATGTCGCCGAGGACGACGGCGTCCTGATCCACCCGTTGTTCCGCGCCGTCGCGCCGCACCGTGGGGTGCGCTTCACCGATCACGGCGAGCGAATCCAGTGTGCGCTTGGCGCGCAGTTCCTGCACGATGCCGATGATTGAGTTGGCAATGATGAGCAGTCCGAAGGCACCGTTAATCCACGAGCCAGTGAGCATGACGGCCACGAAGAGAACGCCGAGGAGGGCGTTAATCCGGGTAAAGACGTTGGCGCGAATGATTTGGCTCGTTGTGCGACCCGAGCGGGGCGGAAGTTCGTTGCCTTGGCCCGCGGCATGACGCGCATTGACCTCCGCGGACGTCAGACCCTGCAACGGGGTCGCCTCGCCTGAAGTCGCCTCGGAAGAAATCGCCATGAGTATGACGTTAGCAGGCGATTCTGGGAGGAAGGATCCGTCCCACGTATGGATTTGCTCAGGGCTGAGAACCTTCCGACGGAGAACAGGTATTGACGCGACATCTAAGTGGTGTCATCATGGTGTCATGAATATGTCGGAGCATTCAGATAAGCTGCGTGAATCCCTCTTGCGGGCCGCGGCCATGGGTGATGATCATACGCAGCAGGTTGCCGCTAAGTTAGTTGATGCGGTTGAACCTGCACTTCATTTGCAATCTTTCTCGATAGCGGCTGAATTGGCGGATGAAATCAACCGTCTCACGAGTTCTGTACACGTTGACGTCGTCATGACACCAGAAGGTGCCACACTGCGCCTCATTACGGTGGAAATGCCTTCCGAGGGCCCACCCCTTGAGGAGCCGGATACGGACGAGACGGTCCGTATTACCCTGCGCATCCCCAAGGGCCTCAAAACCCAGGTGGATTCCCTGGCCCAGGCCGCTGGTAAGTCACTCAATTCGTGGATCGTTGGCACGATGCGGATGGGCGCGGCGCGTGAACGCTCGCAGTCCAAGCATCATGCCACGGGCACTCAATCGTTCGTTGGAAGCACCTTGCGCGGCTGGGTGAGATAGGCAAGATCATGGCACGCACATTCACGCGTTCAGAAAGTTTTATGGTGGGCCACGAGCCCTACGCTCTCGATATCGACAATACTCTGGGGAACGTGGACATCACCGTCGTTCCCGGACTGGACGAGATCCGTTGGGAACTGAAAGGTGAGCAGAGGAATGTTGATGGGGCTGAAGTCTCGTTCGACGGCGACACCTTCCGAGTCTCCACCGGGCAACCTCGGTCTAGCATTCTTGGGCGTCTCGTTCGTACGATTTCGATCGACGACGGCGTCGACGTACGCCTCGAACTGCCCGAGAAGATGAGGAATGCCGTGCTCAAGCTGGACATGGGCAACCTCAGGATTCGTGGTGGAGCGTTTGGTCCGGCCTCGATTGTTACAGGCAAAGGAAATGTGGATATCGAGGACTTCACGGGTTTAGAGAACCCGGAGGGCTTCGGGGCGCATCGTGTGTCTTCTCGAGCAGTGATGGGGAGCATTAAGACAGGCATGGGCAACATATCGGTAGGCATCGCCGCCGGGGTCATATTGGAGACAGGCGCGGGCAATATCGAAGTAGACCACCTCATCGACGGTGGGAAGATGGAAGTGGGGACGGGTAACGTCGTCGTCGAAAAAATGTCATGTGGCAAACTCGATGCGAGTAGCGGACTCGGAAATATTGACGTGGGGATTCCATACGGGACGCCCGCGCTGCTCGACTGCTCAAGCGGACTCGGTAAGGTGAGGTCCGAGTTGCAGGGCGGAAGCGAACCGGAGCCGGACGCGCCCTACGTGGAAGTTCACGGTGAGACCGGTGTGGGCAACGTGTCGATCCGCTACGCTTAAACGCCATGAGCCTCCTCCTCAACCTCATCTGGATCATCTTCGGCGGAATCCCGCTGTTCCTGTGGTACATCTTCTGGGGCGTGGTCGCGCTTATCCCTATCGTGACGATTCCCGCTTCTCTGGCCTGCTTCCGTATCGCGGGCTATGTCCTGTGGCCGTTTGGGCGCACGGTGGTGCGCCAGCCTGGATCAGGTGCTGGCAGCGGGTTTATGAACATCGTATGGTTCATTTTCGCGGGCTTGTGGTTGGCCGTCGGTCATGTGACGACGGCGGTTGTGCAAGCCGTCACGATCGTGGGTATCCCGCTGGCGATCGCGAATCTTAAACTCATCCCGGTTACCTGCTTCCCCTTCGGCAAGATGGTCATCTCTAAGCGCGAGGCGCAGCGGCGTGGGATTCCCACGTTCGGTGAGGTGACGCCATAGCTGCGTCCGGCGGTGAAGGGAAGTCCTGAGGTGACGCCGTGAGCTGAGGTTGGGCGGCCTGCAGGTGAGAAGATCCGGCTCCTTTCTTTGTTGATGGAGCCGGGTCATCTAACTTTGCGGAGCTGCCTAGCTTTGTAGGGTTGAGCTGCCTAGCTTTGCAGCAACTGGCGCGTCGTTCGTACCGCCATGAACAGCTGGAACGCGGCGAAGAGATAGTTGCCGGTGCGGGCGGGAATGGCCACTGCGGATAGCACCCCCAACGGTGATGTCACGCACGCGGCAACTCCAAGGATGAGTGCGGCTTTGAGGTCCACATTCTTTCGGCGCAGATTCGCGATCGTACCGGACACAGACGTGGGAATAATGACCGCGAGAGACGTTCCTTTGGCGACAAGGTCGGGGATGCCAAATCCTACGATCATGCTGGGGACAAGGATTACACCTCCACCCACACCCACGAGACCAGCGAGAATGCCCGCGCCGAATCCGATGGCTACGAGGCCCGCGCCGGTGAGGGCGGTGATGTCAATCGCTGCATCGCGCGACGGGACCACGAAAACCAGCCCCACCGCCGAGATGAGCAGGAATCCCACAAACGCCCACCGCACCGTTTTCACCGGGAGGCGAGTGAGTAGATAGGTTCCGATTTGGGCGCCGACGACGGAGCCCGCCACCAGTAGTCCCGTCGCTGGCCAGTTGATGTGGTCGTGTGCAACGTAGGTGATGACACCTGCCGCCGCGGGGAAGATGACGGCGGTCAGCGAGGTACCTGCGGCGCGGCGATGTTCAAATCCGGCGAAAGCAACGAGCGCCGGTACCATGATGACCCCGCCACCCACGGCGAAGATTCCTGAAAGATAGCCGGTGGCAAATCCGATGAGGATGATGCGCAGCCAGGGGTAGTTCTTTCTTGTCTCTTCCATGACTGTCCCTCGTCACCCTCGTCCGTGTTGTGCTCACTACTGCTCTAGCTGTTCTAGCTGCGGTTGATCTATACAGCCCCGGTGTTCTAGCTACTACGGTGCTCGCGGCGACTCAATGCGCCGATAGCCTCGTCGTCCGCACAAGTCTAGTCCCTGAGCTGCATGCTCCCGTTATGTCTCCTGGTCAAGTCACATGGGGCTGGGGCTGGGGCTGGGGGTGGATGCGGAGCGGAGGCTCTCGGAGGGCTGAACACGTCGTCGTGGTGGGGTCATGTGGTCGCCGCGGTAATGTGTCGAACATTCCGGATAAGCTGATAGCAGTTGTTTCCACCCGGATGAATGGCAAGATGTCGCACGAACTGCGGATACTTGCGGGCCGGAGCTAATCACCACGAATGGAGCAGATATGAAGCCCACCGAGTTGACCGTTGAACTAGTGCGTCAAGTCGATGAGTCCTACCCGATCATTGTGGGGCGCGGTCTAGAGGACAAGGTCGTTGAGGTGGCATCTCGTCCGGGTTTGGCGCACCGTCGTATTGCCCTCATCACCGACTCCACTGTTGTTGACCTTGTGGCAGATCAGCTCGTCTCGGCCTTCGAAGCTGCTGGACGCGGCGTCGACGTCGTCGCGTTCCCCGCCGGTGAAATCAACAAGACGCGAGCCACTAAGGAGCAGATCGAGGACGAACTCATCGCGCGCGGCTTCGGGCGTGACACCCTCATTATCGCCGCGGGCGGCGGTGTGGTGACGGACCTCGTGGGTTTCGTGGCCGCCACCTTCACTCGCGGTGTCCCGTACATCTCGTACGTGACCACGCTGCTTGCCGCAGCAGACGCCGCCGTCGGTGGAAAAACGGCTGTGGACACTCTGCAGGCCACCAACCTCATCGGTGCATTCCACCAGCCCAGTGCCGTGGTGATCGATCTCGACCGCTGGCTCACGCTCTCCGACGCGCAGATACGTGACGGTCTGGGTGAGACGGTCAAACACGGCTGCATCGCCGACGCCGAATTCTTCGCCGCGCTCGAGGAAGCCTTCGTTGCGCGCGGCCTCACTCCTGCCGAGTTCGTTCGTGACGACGCCCTTGCCGAAATCACTGCCCGCCGCAACTGCGAGATCAAGCGAGACTTCGTGGTCTCCGACGTGTTCGAGGGTAATCGCCGCATGGGGCTCAACCTCGGGCACACCATTGGGCGCGCCCTGGAAACCGCGATGGGCTACACGATGAGCCACGGCGAATGCGTGGCGGTGGGAACTAACCTGCAGATGCGGCTGGGCGCGCGTTTCGGCTACTGCACCGATGCGGAACAGCAGCGCTTCGAGACGCTGCTCAAGGCCATCGGCCTGCCCTATGAACTACCAGAATCTGTCACCGTGGATGGCATCATGGACGCCATGCTGCACGACAAGAAGGGCCTCACCGGTGTGATCCGCTTCGTGTTCCAGCGTGGAATCGGCGACCTCGTGGTGTTTGACGGCGGTGCCTACGCTCGTCCCGTCGATGCACAGGAGATCCGCGAGTTCCTGGCGGCGCAGAAGTAGGACAGCATCGTCGTAACGCTAAAATCGGTGGTCAGCGAGGTTCTGGCTCGTTAATGCCGTGATAAGACCTGGGTTTCTCCACGTGTTGACGAGCCGGTGGTCGCCACTCGCGGCGAGAATAGTTGGGGGTGTGAGAATAGAGGGAAGATAAGGAATACGGAGGGTGAGCAGTATGAAGAAGAGTGTGATCGAAGGCCATTCTGCCGGCAAGCCGCTACTTGATGGCAAGCTGTTACTTGACGGCAGCGTGGCGCACGAGGGAAAGACGCTACCCGAGGGCGTAGACGAAGCCGCGCTGGAAACGGCGTCGTTGCTGTTTAAGGCCTTGGGAGACCCGACGCGGCTCGCAATTCTTGCGCACCTCTCTCTTGGTGACCACCGAGTCGTAGACCTGACGAACCATCTCGGGCTGTCGCAATCGACAGTCTCCGCGCATCTGGCGTGCCTGCGCGGGTGTGGGCTCATTACCTCGCGGAACGTTGGCCGCTCGACCGTCCATTCGCTTGCCTACCCCGAGATCATGACGTTCCTGCGTGGGGCTGAGGACTTGCTTGCGCTGACCGGTGATGCCGTCACCTTCTGTCCGGTGCAGCACAACCATTCGGACGAGGTTATCTGAATGTTGACGAACCCATGGCAGCTTTACGATGATCTCATCGATCTTGTGCCCGACGACGTCAGCGTCACCCGGGTGCTTCTTGGCCGAGTAGCTCTTGTCGAGAACTCCGTTGGCGGTGTGGGAACCGCATCCAATGATCGTGGCGGATGCCGCGAGCGCGTTGCCAGCAGAAACATCATTGGTAAGCCGCTACGGGATATCGCAGCCCTTGTGAAGTCGTGGGATTTCGAGTTGGCAAGCCTTGGTGTGGCCGCGCTCAACAGCTGGCTCAACTCGTCGGAGCATCTCGCGGCGCTTGCGGCAGAATCTGCTGTCACTATTGAACAGAGTGACGCCAACATTTTCGACACCCACCCGGAGGAGTTCGCCGGGAAGAAAGTGGCCCTCATTGGCCATTTCTCGCAGGGCATCAAGGCGCTCTCACCCTTCGCCGACCTCACCGTGATTGAGCGAGACCCGCGCGCCACCGACCTCCCGGATAGCGCCAGCGAATACGTGCTCCCGGAGATGGACGCGGTCTTTATTACCGGCATGACGGTGGCCAACAAGACGCTCCCACGCCTGCTTGATCTCGCCGCTGCTGCGCAGGTGTACCTGGTGGGGCCCTCGGTGCCGTGTGCTCCGGAGGTGTTTGGGAGCAGGGTTCAGCACATCGCCACCAGCCGTGTTACTGACGCTGACCTGGCGTTTGAGCTCGGCAGTATTGGGGCGCGCACGCCGGAGATGCGCCCTGCCACCGTCAGATTCCAACTAGTGGCTACCACAGCGGTGTTGCTGCCAATAGAGGCACCAAGGCCCGTCTCATAGCCACTAGCCCTCAAGGAACCCACCATGACCATTCCTGTTTCAGCCGCTGAGCTCCCCGCTGTGCTGCCGCGTTTCGAGTTCGCCACTCTCATCACCCATCGCCAGCCCTACGTCAAGATTCTCGCGGTGAATCCACGGACGGAAGGGGAAGAGGTGGTGGTCGATGGAATTCGGGAATCCACCCGTGCGAATATTGCTGCCGATCCGCACGTGACGATCATCTGGCAGCAGCACGCGTATCACGGCTGGACGTTGATCGTGGACGGTATTGGGCGAGCTGACGGCCCCGTTCTCCGCGTCACTGTCGAGAGTGCCATGCTGCATCGACCGCGTGCGCACGCCGATGGCCCCGCCTGGGAAGGCTAGCTGAATCTATCTCCGAAATCCCGCCACCTTTGTACCCGTGGTACACAAGGTGGCGGATAACGGAGAATGGTTGTTGGTTGTTGGTTGTTGGTTGTTGGTTGTTGGTTGTTGGACCTGGTTGGATGCCGAAGCCTAAGGATGTGAGTTACAACCCGAGCCGTGCCTCTAGCAGCTTGAGCCCGGCGGCCTTGAGGGTCTCGGGGGCGAGCTGGCCGGAGCGAACCGCGTCCGCAATCCCGTTGACCAACTGCTGCGCTTCTTCTACCCCGGTACCTGACGCGGTGAGAACTAGCGTCGATCCAGCGTTGAGAGTTTGCACGGCGTTGGCGATGGGGTCGGCATATTCGGGCAGCTCGGAGCCCTGGAGCATCTCCATGGCATCGGTGACGATGATCCCGTTAAATCCGAGATCTTCGCGCAGAATCTCGTGCCAGCGCGGCGACAATGATGCCGGTTCGGATGCAATCTGCGGGAACAGGAGATGCCCGACCATGACCATTTCGGCACCCGCAGCGATCCCGGATTCAAACGGCGGAGCGGCGACTTCCTGCCATTCGTCATAGGTGACATCGCTGCTGGGGATGGAGATATGCGAGTCTGCCTCGGACAGCCCATGCCCTGGGAAGTGCTTGAGCGTGGTGTTGACGAGTCCTTGCTCGCCGCGCACAGCCGCAGCCACCTGGTCGGCAGCCACAGCCGGAGTAGACCCCAGGACGCGCGGCCAAATAAACGAGTAGCTATCTGCGGTGACATCTGCGATGACCCCGAAATTGGTATTGATCCCGAGACTTTTCAGCAGCTCTCCGCGCTCGCGGAATGCGGTTTCGGTAGCCGCCGGGTCGCCGTCGCGCAGGTCGGGCGCCGCGGGATAGGTGTCCAGCGCGAGTCGGCTGACAGTGCCGCCTTCCTCGTCAATACCAACGAACAATGGCGCGGTGGCCACGGCATCCCAGCTCGCAATACTCGCCGCCAGCTCTGTCTCGTCGTATGGCACGTTGTCACCCATAAGAATGAGTCCGCCCGGCTGAATCTGCTGAACAAACCCCGCGATCGCAGCCGCGTCGGTACCGGGATAGTGCAGCATGAGGACACTCGCGACCTGTTGCTCCAAACTCATTGCATCCCACAGCTCCTCGGCGGGGGATGTTGTGGGTTCAGGAGTGGGCGTAGGTTCCGGCGTTGACGCTGTTTCTGACGACGACGGCGCCCCAGCCCCGGTACTCGAAGCCTCGGTACCGGACCCTTCAGTGCCCGGCGTTCCAGTACTTGAGCCTCCCGTGGGTTCGCCAGCCTGGGAGCACCCGACCAGGCTGAGAGTACACAGGAGTGCGACGGCAAGGCTGCGGCGGAGGGAACGTCGCGGAGGGCCATGATGCGTCGCGTTTTGTGGGGCCCTCGAGGTCTGAGAGCCTTGTAAAGAGGAGGCGTGTGGGGAGGTATTCGAGTTCGTGACGTGCATGGCCTGGCGTTTCGTCGAGAAGAACATGGTGCCGAGACACTATCAAGAATGGGCGCCCTCGCCAAGGGGTGCTCCCATGAACTGGAGTTCCGCAACAGGGCGGTGCGAAAGAATCAGAGGATGTTTTCGCTGTCAATGCTCCGAGGGTAGGACGTGGTAGGGCGTACTGTGAGCCGAATACGTGGAGGTATCTGAACTTTCTTGTTATATGCTCGTGAAGATAACTTCTCATTTCCCATTTTGGCATTGGCGTCGAAATGTGTGTGTTTTAGGGGCGTCATGAGTTCGCATAAGAGCCGCAGTGTTTCCGTCATGTCCGTTCTTCGACTGATTGTTTGGGTTCTGATTGCAGGAGCCCTCATCAAGATCGCCTTCTTCCCCACGGTCGAGGCCAACCAAAGTGACGGCCTGGAACCTGGAGGCCAATACGGTCAGCTCACTGTTGTTCCCGAGGTTGCAACGATCACCAACGCACTGAAGTTGGACGGCACTGTTCAGTCGGATCCGTCGAGCACTATTAAGGCCACCTTTGAAGGTGAGGTGACGGCGTTTTACGTCGAGGATGGGGCGTACGTTAATGAGGGTGACACCCTGCTCATTATCGAACGGGAGGAGCCGATTGAGGACACCACCACCCCGGATCCGGATAGCACTGACGCCACAACTCCCACGGCTCCGCGCACCCAGTGGGTTGGTAGATATGTGTATGCTCCGGCGTCTGGGACGGTTAACTTCACCGCGATCCTTGAGCAACAGTTCAGTATTGGTGATTCTCTTGGAACGGTTCAGCCGCCGACATTCTCGGCTACTGCGGCTCTGACGCCGGATCAGATGTATCGCATCCAAGATGTCCCTGAGTCGGCAACGATCAGTATCAAGAATGGCCCCGCCCCCTTCGAGTGTGGCAGCTTGGAGATCATCACCCCGCAGACGGCCCCGAAGAACAACACCACACCGGAGAATCCTGGAGATGGTGGCGGTGCCAGTGGAATCCAGGCCCGTTGTGTGGTTCCGGAGGAACAAAAAGTTTTCGCGGGCTTGCAGGTGACGATGGATATCGTTGCGGGTCAAGCAACTGACGTGCTGACCTTGCCTGCTTCCGCAGTGGAGGGGCGCTACCAGAACGGCTATGTTTACGTGCCCGGTGAGGATCCCAATAATCCGCAGAAGGTTGAGGTTCAGCTCGGCCTCACGGATGGCCAGAGGGTGCAGATCGTCAGCGGTATCGAGGCTTCCCAGGAGGTTCTCGAATTCATTCCGGGAACCTCGGAGATGCAGTGCAACCCCTTCACCGGAGAAGGCTGCTGACGTGGCTCTCATCGAACTCAATGAGGTCACTCGGCACGTCAAACTGCCAACAGGGGACGATCTCCACATTCTTCAAGGAGTGAATCTTTCCGTCGAGGCGGGGGAACACATCTCCATCGTGGGCAGGTCAGGAACGGGAAAATCCACGCTCCTCAATATCATCGGGATGCTGGACAAGCCCTCCTCTGGCTCCTACATGGTGGATGGCAAGGACGCTCTCAAGCTCCGTGAGGGACGGCGGGCGCAGATGCGCGGCGATACCTTCGGTTTCGTTTTTCAGCAGTTCAATATCTTCAATGCTCGAACCGCGCAAGAAAACGTTGAGGTCCCGCTCCTCTACACCACGGGCGCTCCCTTCTGGCGTCGTAGCGACCTTGCGGCAGATATGTTGAGTCGCGTGGGTTTGGGTGATCGCCTCGATTCTTATCCCACTGAGATGTCTGGTGGCGAGCAGCAGCGTATCGCTATCGCGCGTTCGCTGGTCCGCAGGCCGCGCATCATCCTCGCCGATGAACCCACGGGTGCCCTCGATCCAGATACGGGCCGCTCCGTGATGGCTCTGTTGGAAGAGGTGGCCGCAGAGAACAATGCAGCCCTTATCGTCATTACTCACGATCTCAACGTGGCGGTCCGCGCCCACCGCGTTCTTGCGCTATACGACGGCGTCCTGCACGACGTCGAGAACGCTCGCGAGGTTCTTATCCCCACCGAGTTGGGGACTGCCACTGTTCCACCAAGGACGGCTGAGGCCGAACGTATCTCCGAGCGGCGCGACGACGGCAGCGTCACAGATCAGACAATCGACTCCTTATTTGCCGCCTCAAAGAGCGGCGATAGTTCGGCAACCGAAAGGTTGGGCGAATCATTGGTTGACACTCCCGGCGCTCCCGACGCACCCGCGCCGGACTGGTTATCCGACATTGACGAACCCCAACCGACTCACTCAGAAGAAGTGCGAACCGTTCCCCCAGGCTCGGATACAACGGGAAGTGAAGCTACCGGGCCGCACACGCAACCCGTGGAGGAGGACGTCGTCGGCGAAACACTCAAGCACTCGTGGACCCAACGTCTGAGGAGGGGCCAGAATGGGAATGCTTAACCAACTCATCGGTGCGCTTGTTGAAGCGTGGGGCGAGGTCAAGGTCCAGAAAGCGCGCGTAATTCTGTCGCTTGTGGGCGTGACGGCTGCGGTGGCGGCGATGGCCACTGTCATTGCATTGGGTGATCTGTTGGAGCAGTCACAGCGCGAGTTGATGGAGTCCTACAGCGGCCGTGAAGTGACGCTGCACGTCAATGCCTACCAGACGGGTGAAGAGGGCGGCGATGGTGGGATGGCCTCCGAGTTCGGATCATGCGTTGGTCCCGGATGCTACGCGACTGAGGATGCGGTAGCGGCGGACGGGCAAGCCGAAACCAATGAGCGGCAGGCCGAGACGCAGGGAGTGATCAACGACCCGGTCGGAAATGCGATGGTCACTGTCGCCAATCGTTTCAACATCGACTACTGGTCGCGATTGGAGCGGGCTTCCGATAATCCGGGTGTTCTCGGGGTTAAGGAGTTCTCCGAGGTGCAGTGGCAGGGCACCTTCCATGGAATGCCGGTGAGCGGTAACGACCCCAACATGTGGTACGGCCTGGAGTACCTGGCTGTCGACCCTGATTATCAGGTGCTTTTCCGGCTCAATATGCAGGAGGGGAGGTGGCTCTCTTCGGGTGACGTCAACCAGCGGGTGATTCCCGTCGTCATCAACTCCACCCTGTGGAACTACTTCGGTAAACCAAATATCAACGGCGAACCTGTCCTTCTCACTATGGAGGGGCAGGTCAACCAGCAGCTGCGGATCGTGGGGATCGTCAAGGCAGACGATCCGTGGTCAACGCAAATATTCTTCCCGTATGACTCCTGGCAGCTCCTCAAGCCTGCCGATATGTCACAGATGGGCGGCTCGACGGAAATGCTCGTGTGGGTGAGTCCGGATCAGGTTAATGAAGCACGCAACTTGCTCCCGGCGGCCGTCGCCTCCGTTCTTGGTGATGGTTGGAAAGCCGAAGCCTACGGTGGGGATAGTTTCTTTGGAGGCATGGACGGAAGCGCGGATCAGTTTGCTTCCACCCGCATGATCATTATGATCATCGGTGCCATCGTTATCTTCCTTGGCGCGTTGGGGCTGCTCAACGTGGCAATCGTGACGGTACGTCAACGTATCCGCGAGATCGGTATTCGCCGCGCGATGGGTGCATCCGCGACGCGTGTCTTCTTCGCGGTATTTATGGAGTCGGTCGTTGCCACATTTGTAGCCGGTGTCATCGGCGTGGGTATTGCCGTTATTGCCCTGCGTGTCATCCCCTTGGAAGATTTGGGCATTATGCTGCAGGACCAACCTCCCTTCCCGATGATGGCCGCTGCGGCAGGTGTGGGCATCGCGACGGCGATCGGCGCGCTCTGTGGCATTATTCCTGCTTTTGCCGCCGTCCGTGTGCGGCCCATTGACGCGATTCGTTACTGACAGGCGCTGTAGGAGAACGCCCACGGTGTCATGGTGACGGGGTTTTGACCTGGGTCATGCAGCTACGCGGCGTGGGCCGTAGATTGCCGCGATCGTGGAGAGGGCTGCAAGGAAGAGCCACGGTAGTGCCTGGGCGAAGGTGTGGTAGGGTCCGGCGGAGTTCATGGACAGAGAACCTCCGCTATCAAACAGGGCGCCGGTTACGAGGCCGGCTAGTAGGACCGCGATGCCACCGAGGCTGGCGAGCAATCCGAAATAGGTGCCGGTTGGACGGCCAGCGGAGAACTTCGGCACCGTGCTTAGCGCGGTGGGATTGGCAATGAGATGGCCGACGATCAAGCATGTCACGGTGACCATAATGAGTGAGAGGTGCCATGCCCGCGGCGGTGTGCCGATGGCGGCGGCGCCCACAACGAGGAAGCCCGTTGCCGTGACGAGGTATCCGGTGCGTAGGGCCGCCGCTGCTCCGACATGTGCGGCCCAGCGTGCCAGCGGTAGTTGCGCACCAAAAGTGACAATGGAGACCCACACGAACATCGTGGCGACGGTATCTGCTCCCAGATGTAACTGGGACAGCTCTAGCGGCACGGCAAAGTAGAGCTGGTTGTAAGCGACGAGATCACTGGCGTGAAGGACGGCGAACACAACGAAGTTTCGATCGCGCAGAGCGGGCCAGCTGACGCGTGTGGCCACATCGGCGGTACGTTTCTCAGCGCGGGCATTCACGCCAGCGGGATTGGCTGGTCTGCGCGGCAGAAAAAGCCACAGAACAACGGCGACGATGGTGAAAAACCCTGCGCCGCTGGCCGCCACCGTAGCAAATCCCCAGTCGAGAAGTTGTGCCCCAACGATTGGGCCGGTGACGGCTCCAATCTCGCCGGTCACGGTGAGCCACGCAAAAAGAGTGATGCGGGGTGGGCGCTCCGATGTGGCTATGCGATGAACTTCCGCCGCGGCGATGAGGGTGTTGAGACTCGGTGAAAATAATGCGCCCCCGAACCCGGTCAGTACGGTGCCCACAACAAAAAGCCACAGTACAGCGGTGCCTGACCATAACGAGGCTGCGAGCGCGAGGAAACCCGCGATCCGCACAGCGCATCCGGCCAGAATGATCGAGCGGGCGGTGAATTTGTCCGCCAGAGCTCCTCCCACGAGGAAGAGCCCTTGCTGGGCGAACGTTCTCATTCCGAGCACCAGGCCGACGGCGGTTGCGGTGAGGCCGAAGTCGTTGGTGAGTGTACCGGCAATGAATGGAACCACCGCGTAGAACCCAATGTTGAAGAGCGTTTGCGTGGCCAACAGCAGTGGAGTGCGCGAAGGAGGGCTGGGTATTGAGCCTTGTAAACCGGCCGTCGTTCCTTGTGAAGACGCGGGGTCTTCGCGATCACCGGTAGAAGTCCTCATAGTTGTCTCTCATTCTATTAGTGGCTATCACAGCGGGCTTATTGCCAAATAAGGCGGCTAGCCCCGTCTCATAGCCACTGACCTCTGTTTCTGTTGTCCACGCCAAAGCTCCGGTTTGCGCATGCCAACATCCATCACTGATAATGATTCGCATTATGGTTATCAGTTTATCGCGCCCCGCGCTCGTATCGCTGCGTGGAGTCACTGTGAGCGTCAGCGCATCAGGTACCCGCAGTTCCTCGACACGCGGTGTTGAGCCAGAAGAAACGATTCTTCTTACCCTTCCTGAACTCGACGTTTACCCAGGTGACCGCATTGTCATCACCGGCCCGTCGGGAAGTGGTAAGTCTTTGCTTCTCAGCTGTCTGACGGGCCGGTGGGCGCCGGGTCTCACGTTCACCGGTGAGCGTGAATGCGCGGCGGAACGTATCGGTTTTGTGCCACAGCGGGGCCTTGAAGCGTTACATCCGCTCATGCAGATCCGACGTCAGTTGCGTGCGGTGACGGGAGCCAGCCAGGCTCGCGTGGAGGAGGTCCTCACCGCGGTGGGGCTCGACGATGCCGGGCTGCAACGACGTCGTCCTACGGAAATCTCGGGAGGGCAAGCCCAGCGCGTGGCCATGGCGCTCGGTGTCCTCGCCGGCGCACCCCTCATGCTGGCCGACGAACCGACGAGTGCGCTCGACAACGAGTCGCGCGACCAACTCCTCGAACTCCTCGCAACAATCGTCGCCCCCGAACAGGCGCTTGTTGTGGCAACTCACGACCTTGTCGTGGCTGAATCCATCGCGACCCGGCACCTCAAGGTGGCGTCGGGGCAGGTGGAAGAAGTAGCCGTCGTCCAACACGGCGGAACCGCGCGAAGGAACCTGAACGCACGGAACGCCGCCGCGAATTCAGACTCAACAACCGCAGGAGTAGTCGCATGAGCACACCCGTCATTGAAATTCGTGACGTCACCGCACAGTACGGCCGTGGCGCGAAGGCGCGGCGGGTGCTCGCACCCACGAATCTGGAAATTTCGCGCGGTGAGTCGGTGGCCGTTGTGGGCCGATCGGGTGCCGGAAAGTCCACGTTGGCCGACGTCGTGCTGGGGTTACGCGTACCTGCCAGCGGCCGAATCACCGTGTGCGGTGAGGAGTGGTGCGCGGCGGCGGGCCATCCGCACAAGCGTCCGCGTCATCTCGTTCAGGGTGTCCCGCAGGACCCTGCGAGTGCCTTTGTGCCGCGCTGGACGCTGCGCCGTTCGATCGAGCGGGCCGTCCGAAAGCTGACGGGGGAGCGTGATGTCGAAGCTCGGATTCGCCGCGCCGCCGAACTTGCTCACCTCGAACTTGAGCTGCTGGATCGCAAACTGACCGAGATTTCCGGTGGCCAGGCCCAGCGCGCCGCGATCACGCGTGCGCTCGCGGCAGGTCCCGCGGTTCTTGTGGCCGACGAGCCGACGAGTGCTCTCGACTCAACCACCGCCGGTGAGGTCTCCCAGGCGTTGTTGACCATCGTCAAAGAATCGGACATTGCACTCATGCTTGTCACTCACGACACGACTTTTGCGGAGCGGTGCGACCGCACCTTCCGCATCATTCCTCCATCTGAAAGGAACCACCAGGAATGAAGCCATATCGAAGCTGGCGTCGACGCGCCGCCGTCGCCCTTCCACTCGCCCTCGCTCTGGGACTGAGTGCGTGCAGCTCGTCAGACTCCGGTGCTGCTGGCAGTACTGACTCGGCCGAGCGCGTCTCGATTGCCATGCTCCAGCCGCCGCGCTCCGGTCTTAGCCCCCTGAGCGACGACGCCTTCAAGCTCTCGCGCTGGGCCACTGCCGAGACCCTCGTGGTGCTTGATGCGGACAGCAACGCCTTGCCGGCGCTCGCCACCGAGTGGGAACGAGTCGACGACACCACCTGGGCTTTCACCATTCGCGACGGCGTCACCTTCCACAACGGGAACACCCTCACGGCCGATTCTGTGGTCAATTCGCTCCAGCACGCTATTGATGCCACACCACTCCCGCGCATCCTCGACGGCGTGGACATGAAGGTGCGGTCCGAAGACGGGCGAGTCATTGTGACGACGGCGAACCCGGACCCGCTTCTCCCGCACCGCCTCTCCAGCCCGCAGCTGGCGATTCTCGATGAGACCGCGTACACGGACAAGGGTGTCAGCCCGGTGGGGACCGGCACCGGTCCATTTGAGCTGGTGGCGACCGAGGGAATCGTGGGCGCTACCCTTGACCGCTACGACGGTTACTGGGGAGAGCCCGCAAAGGCGTCCGGTATTGATGTCAAGTACGTTCCGGATGGAACCGCCCGTGCCGCCGCCCTGCGCACCGGTGAAGCTCAGATTGTCGAGGCTATTCCTGCTGGTCAGGCAGCTTCGATCGATGAGAATCTCATCGTAGAAGTGCCCATGCCCCGCACCAATACGCTCTATCTCAACACCGAGTCGGGACCGTTCAAGGATCCTGCCGTGCGTGCCGCCGCCCGTGCGGCCATTGATCGCGCGGCGATTGTCGACTCCGTGTACGAGGGCCGCGCTGACGTCGCTGAGGGCCTGCTCGGTCCGGCGCTGCCATGGGCCGCGGACTTCCGGGACGATGACGATTACGCCGCCGTTCTCGCTGACCGGGCTGAGCCCGCAAAGGTTGATGGTGTGAAGATCACTCTCGGCACCTTCACCGACCGCGCTGAGTTACCCGAGGTTGCGGTCATGATTGAGCAGCAGCTTGAGGCCGTTGGATTCGACGTGCAGCAGGATGTGCGCGAGTACCAGTTCATTGAGGCGGACGCGCTCGACGGCAAGTTCGATGCCTTCATTCTCTCGCGCGCCACGGTGCTCGAC
Organism: Actinomycetaceae bacterium; assembly: GCA_039812645.1. Taxonomy (GTDB): domain Bacteria; phylum Actinomycetota; class Actinomycetes; order Actinomycetales; family Actinomycetaceae; genus Ancrocorticia. The sequence goes on along the minus strand of JBDIAV010000018.1, from coordinate 21,293 downwards.
TCCGGCGACCCCGTCGCCTACATGGCTTCGGACTTCAGCTGTGGTGGCGGATTCTCCATCTCTCAGCTGTGCGTCCCGGATGTGGACGAGGCGATTGCTCAGGCCTCTGAAACTGAAGCGGGTGAGGAGCGTCAGCACGCGATTATGCAGGCCGAGGCTGAGGTCCTCTCCACCGACGCCGCAATCCCGTTGCTGCATGAGCGTGTCATTCAGGGGGAGGTTGCAGGCGTTATCGACGCTGCGCGTGATCCGCGTGAACGCATCCTCGTCACGGCGAAGACCCATCTGGAATCCAAGTAACTGAGGTGAGCAAAAGGAACGAGTAGAAGCGTTGAGACGAATGATGGGAGTAACTGATGCGACACAGTAATGTGCTGGGGATCGTGTCGCGTGTCGTATGCGGTATCGGCCTGCTGTTGATTGCCGGTGCCCTGCCGTGGCTTTCGCGGCGTGATCCCGCGGCCTCCATTCTGCGTGCGCGATACGCCGAGTTGGAACCGACCCCCGAGGTGTTGGAATCCATTCGCGTCGAACTAGGCCTCGACGGCGGCCCGATTCCCACCAGCCTTCGCTGGTGGAACGGAATTCTTCATGGAGATTTCGGGACCTCGTGGGTGAGTGGAGCGGATATCGGTCCGGGTGTGTGGAAGGCGTTGCTTGTTTCGGCTTCGCTTACCACCTTCGCGATTGTTGTTACTCTGGCCATCGCTGCCGCCCTCGTGACCCCTGCTGCGCGTCGTGTGCTGCGGGACGAGCCGCAGCGTGGATCCGGTCCCGTGGGCGTGGCGCTGACGGCGCTCCCCGAGTTTTTGCTGGCCAGCGCCCTGCTCATCATCTTTGCCGTGCAGTTGCAATGGTTGCCTCCCTACGGCTGGACCGGATTGAAAACGGCCATCCTGCCAGCGCTTTCTCTCGGAATTCCCGCCGGAGGTCTATTCGGTAGGCTACTCGCTGATGCCGTGTCCGGTGTGGCGGACGAGCGGTGGGTGGCCGTCTGGCGCATGGCTGGAGCGCCTCGGCGGGTGATCCTGCTGGGGGTTCTCCGGCGTGCTGCCGCCGCGGTGATTGATCAACTGGGCTTGGTGTTCATTGGTATCTTGGGCGGTGCCGTTGCTGTGGAGCAGGTGTTCGCCATCCCTGGATTGGGACGTTACCTGTTGGGTGCGGCTAATGCCCAGGATTTGCCCGCGCTTCAGGCGGGGCTTCTTCTCATGGCCTTGGCGGCAGTGTTGGTGGGTGTGCTTACCGGTGTGCTCAGGCGCATCTTGCGTGGCGGTCCGTTGCCCGCGGGTGCTCTGCCGCCTCCGCCCGAGTCTCGCAGCGAAGGCCGCGCGGCTCGCTGGACCGCCGGTATTGCCCTGAGCGGTTTGGCTCTCATCCTCGTTGCGGGCTTGCCGCGTAACCCCTATCTGCTTGATTATCAGCGGCTTGCACCACCGAGCTGGGCGCTTCCCTTTGGTGCCGACGCCAGCGGGCGCGACCTCTTGGCGCGTGTCGCCCACGGCACGCTCGGTACCCTCATCCCTTCGGTGGGAATTGTGCTCCTGGCTATTCTTGTGGGACTGCTCCTTGCCATTCTCGGCGAGGTGGCGCGTGGACCGGCGGAGATTGCTAATGCGACGCCCACGATTCTCGCTGGCGTTATCATTGCCGCGCTCCTGGGGCCGTCGGTTGGGGGAGCCGCGCTCGCTGTTCTCTGGGTAACCTGGCCTCCGCTGACCACCCATGCGGCTTCACTCATTGACGAGGCCGCCGCCGCTCCACACGTGCGTTGGTTGCCGCTCTCCGGAGTTTCTCGCTTTGAGATCTGGGTGCGGCACATCCTCCCCTTCACCTTGCTCCCGCTGCTGCGGCACGGCATGCTGCGACTGCCCGGTGTTGCGCTGGCTCTCGCCGCTCTCGGCTTCCTTGGGCTCGGCGCCCAGCCGCCGACTCCGGAGTGGGGTCTGCTGCTCTCCGAAGGCATTGACTATGTGGAGCGGGCACCATGGACCACGCTTGCTCCCGCCCTTGCCCTCATCCTCACCTCGGTGTTTGCCGTGGCTCTTGCCGGGCTTCGACGTGATAAGGGTGGAGCGCGGCGTGCACGGAAGAACGCCGTAGCTGCTGATTCGGGCTCCTCTTCTTCACGTACGCGAGCCCAGGTTGGTGACGTGGAGGGCAAGCGGAAGCAGGCCGTCGTCGTCGGATAATCAACACCGGGTGACTGATAGTCAGGTGACCCGCGGGATCGTTACAGGTAAATGGGCGTGGGAGGAGTATGACCGACTCCTCCCACGTTCTCACTCCGTGGCTTTCCGTGAGCGCGAGCCCAATAGAATGCTAGATTCACGGCGTTGGCCGTCGAACTGAGACTGGGCGCACTCTTGGCACCATTTAGTCGATAGGTTAGCCTAACCTTACCGTTGCAATGTCGTGCGGGCCGAGTGCCATTCACCCGTCACGAGTGGGCGTCGCGGAGCCCGCTTCTCCTGGAGCACTACCGTGACAACTTCTTCTGGCCTATTTGATCCTACTGTCGAGCACAGCGCCTGCGGCGTCGGTTTCATTACGCGCAAGGACGGGGTACCAACACACGACGTTCTCCGGCGCGGGCATCTGGCGTTATGTGCCATCCCGCATCGTGGAGGAATGTCGAGTGAAGGGGTGGGCGACGGCGCTGGTGTGTCGATCGATCTGTCCGTCGAATTCTTCCGTGCCCTCACCGGCCTACCGCTTGAAGCGCGGCGTTTCGGTGTGGGCAATTTTTTTCTTCCCGACGATCCAGTCCAGCATGGGCCCGCTCACGAGCTGGTGAACGAAACATTTGCGGCGCAAGGGTTAGACGTGGTTCTGGTACGGGATGTCCCGGTCAACCACGCGGTTACCCGGCCCGCTGCGGCGCAGTATCAGCTTCCTATTGTGCAATGGGTATTTACTGCGGGTGAGATGACTCCGGTGGAAGCCGATCACGCCGCCAATCGTGCTCTGCTGGCCATTGAGCGAGAGGCGTACTCACGGCGCGAGCTGCGCGGGCTTTACCCTCTCTCGGTATCCACGCGCACCCAGGTGCTTAAGGGACGGCTCAATGCCAACGAGGTGATTCCGTTCTTCACGGATCTGCTCGACGAGCGGCACAGCGTTCGCACGCTGTACTTCCATACTCGCTTTTCCACGAACACCGAGCCGCATCCGTCCATGGCGCAGCCTTTCCGCCTCATGGCTCACAACGGCGAGCTCAACACGGACCGCAAGAATCGGCTGTCCGATGAGGCGCTCGCCCAGGCCAGCAACCGCAGCATTGTGCGCCCGCCGGGGCAGAGCGACTCCAGCCGCCTCGATCAGACACTGCAGAGCCGCGTTTTCGACGACGACCTTGATATCGTCGAGGCGGTCGTCACCCTCATGCCTCCAGCCTGGGAAAACGATGCCATGCTCTCGCAGCCAGTACGCGACATGCTGGAGTACTTCTCCCTCTACGAGGAGAAGAATGACGGCCCCGCCGCTCTCATCTTCCACGATGGGGATGTGGTGGGCGCGCGCCTGGACCGGCTCGGTCTGCGCCCGCTGCGCACCGTCGAAACCAACGACTACCTCATGGTCTCCTCGGAGGCAGGGCAGCTGCACGTTGCCGACGACGACGTCACCCACCGCGGCCGCATCGAGGCCGGCGGCATGCTCTCGCTTGACCACCGCACCGGGAAAATCCGGCGCACCAAGGACATCCTTGAGGAGCTCAGCTCACGCCGGGACTACGGCGCACTTCTCGGCGAGGCACGGGTACACATCGACCAACTGGCGGTGGAGGGCACACGCGGCACCACAACCCTCGGCTACGGCGGCGACCTCTCGCTCGCGGGCCGTTATGTTGCCTACTCGCTCAACCAGGAGAGTTTCCGGTTCATGATGGACCCGATGCTCGCCGCGGGAGCCGAACGCATTTCGGCGATGGGCTATGGCAACGCGATCAACGCGTTGAGCGATCAGGAGGGAGGACTCGCGAAGTACTTCTCCCAGCGCTTTGCTCAGGTCACCAATCCTCCGCTCGATTCCATTCGAGAGTCGGACAGCATGACATTCCGCGTGGCGCTCGGCGCGAAGCCGGACGGGACGGGCAGACCCACGAAGCAAATTGTGGTGGACTCTCCTATTCTTGGCCAGCTGGAGATGCTGCGGCTGCGTGAGCAGACCGTCACGCCATTGGAACGTTTTGATGTGCTCTACACACCCGATCCCGTCGATGCGGAGGCCAACGCTGCCGCACTCGTCGCCGCTCTGGACCATGTGTGCGACGGCGTCGAGGCCTTCGCGCGAACTACCGGGGGCATCGCGGTACTGACCGATCGCGGGATTGACTCGCAGCATGCACCGATTCCGCTGCTGCTGGCTATTGCCGCCGTGAATCAGCGGCTCATTGCCCAGGGATTGCGCTTGCGAGTGTCACTGGTGGCTGAGAGTGGTCAGCTGCCGAGTTCACACCATATTGCTGCTGCTCTGGGGTTTGGTGCGAGCGCTGTGTACAGTCTCAGCGCACGCCTGCGCGCGGAGGAAAAGTATCCCGCGGGTTCCGCCCCTGCCACCGTGGAGACAGACACCGACCGGGCCTTCGCGCGCTTCCGCAAGGCAGCGCTCAAGTCGCTGGGAAAGACGATGGGGCGTGTGGGCCTGTGCACGGTGGAGAGCTACATTGGCGGCGAGTTTTTCGAGCCCAACTATCTCGACACCCGCGATCCGGTGCTCGCTCGCTGCTTCCCCCACATGGCCGCGCCGGTCGGTGGCGTTGGCTTCCTCCGCATTGCCACGGCTGCCACCGAGTGGCACGAGAGTGCTTGTCACGTGGAAACTGAGAAGCAGATCCCCCTGCTTGGCCTGTTCAAGGAGCGATCGGAAGGCGCGGGGCATTCCTACGGCATGACCGCCGTTCGTGGTTTCGCTGGCATGACCGACGAGAAGATCTCGTTCGCGGGCTCGGTGGGTGATGACAGGTTGCGTCTGCTCACGTTGGGTCAGCTGGGCGATGCCTTTGGTCTCGACGACGACGCCTACCAGAACGTGGGATACGGCGCGCTGAGTCCGGAACGTATCGATAAGTTCCGCATCACCCCCGGCTATCGCTCGTTCGTCTCGACCACCAACGCCGAACGGTTGCGGCGCCCGGCTGCGCTGCGTGATGTGCTCGCGTTGCCCGCGGATGTCACGGGATTGCGCACCGCCGAGGAGTTCGCCCGCGAGCTCTGGCGGTTCTCGCTTGTAGGAAACAACTCGGTGCTGGTGCGTGGGTTGGCGGTGACGCCCGTGGTCATCGAGCCAGATGCCGCCGCCCCGGTGAATATGGGTGGCGACGACCCACGTGGGGACAACCGAGGTAGCGAGAACCCGCGTGGTGAGAGCGCTACCGGCGCGAGCGCGGATGGCTCGCCGGATGTCTCATCTTTCAGCGCCGCCGCGGCGATGTGGAAGCTGCGTCTCGCCGACGGCACCGCCAGCCGCTACACCGAACTTGCGTTGTGTATGTGCGCGCGCTTCGGCAGCGATATCGTGGATCTTCGCCTTGTCGACGACGGCGTCCTGCTCCAGACCCGTCGCCACGCCACGCGATTCTTCTCCCTGCTGTCTGAAGCGCCGGGGAGCATCGCGGTGGAGGAGGTACAGCCGGCGCATGAGATCACTCGCACGCTGGCTTCCGGTGCGATGAGCCACGGCGCGCTTGTTGCCACGGCGCATGAGTCGGCAGCGCACGGCACCAACATGGTGGGCGGGATGTCGAACTGCGGTGAGGGCGGCGAGCACTTTAGCCGCGCCGGAACCATCCGTGGATCGCGCATCAAGCAGTTTGCTTCCGGACGATTCGGCATCTGGGCGGGCTATCTCGCCGACCCCATGCTGGAGGAGCTGGAAATCAAGATTGGTCAGGGTGCCAAGCCGGGGGAGGGCGGTCAGCTGCCCGCGCCCAAGGTGACGGTGGATATTGCCGCCGCCCGTGGCGGAACACCGGGTATCGAACTGGTCTCGCCGCCTCCACACCACGACACCTACTCGATTGAGGATCTCGCGCAGCTCATTCACGACTGCAAGGCGGCGCGGGTGCGAGTGGTCGTCAAGCTGGTATCGAGTGAGGGAATTGGGACGATTGCCGTCGGTGTCGCTAAGGCGGGCGCCGATGTCATCAACGTTGCCGGAAACACCGGCGGCACGGGCGCTGCCGCGGTGACGAGCCTCAAGTACGCAGGCCGCTCGGCCGAGATCGGTATTGCCGAAGTGCACCAGGCGTTGCTCGTCAACGGCCTTCGCGACAAGGTGGTGCTGCGCTGTTCCGGTGCGCATCAGACGGGGCGCGACGTCGTCGTCTCAGCGCTGCTTGGCGGCGACAGCTTCGAGTTCGGAACCACCGCGCTCATGATGCTCAAGTGCGTCATGGCGAAGAACTGCAACATCAAATGTCCGGCGGGTTTGACCACAAATGCCGAAGCGTTCGACGGCGACCCGCGCGCCTTGGCGCAGTACCTGCTCAATATTGCCCATGATGTGCGGGAGATCCTCGCGCGTCTTGGCCTCAGCTCGTTGCGCGAGGCCCGGGGCCGCGGCGATCTGCTGCAGCTGCTGGAGCATCCGGCGAGCGTCGGCCAGCTGGACGTGCGCGCTATGCTTGCGAGCGTTCCGGAAAAGGTTGTCACGGATCCGATCTACCTGGAGAAGGATTTTTCGATCGACGACGACCTCATCGCGCGCGTTCGCGATGCGCTTGTTACCCGACGCGAGAGTTCGGTGACCTTGGAGGGTATCGAGCTGCGCAACTGGAACAAGTCGGTGGGAGGGCAGCTCTCGATCGACGTCGAACGTATGCTCAACTACGAACTTTCCGATGAAACCATCGCCGAGATGCCGTCGGCCATCCGTGATGATCGGGGCCGCGTGCGCCTGGCCGAGCAGAGTGTGCGGGTGCGCACGTATGGCTCTGCCGGGCAATCGTTCGGTGCCTTCTGCAACGACGGAATTGAGCTCTTGCATACCGGCACCGCGAACGACGGCGTCGGTAAGAGTCAGTCGGGCGGGCAGGTTATCGTTCGGGCGCCCGGTGGAGGGTCGGATGTCTCCGGTGGAAACGTGCTCATCGGTAACTTTGCCCTGTTTGGGGCCACCGGTGGCCGTCTGTTCGTTGAAGGCGAGGCGGGCGATCGCTTCGCCGTGCGCAACTCGGGCGCCAGCGCCGTGGTGGAAGGCTTCGGTGAGTTTGGCTGCGAGTACATGACAAACGGCGCGGTGCTCAACCTTGGTGCCTTTGGCAAGGGCCTGGGCAACGGCATGAGCGGTGGATTCCTCTATCAGTACGATCCGGACGGGGAGATCCTGGGCAAGGTGAGTAGCGACTCGCTTGTCACCTTCCCGTTGACCGAAGCCGAGGGGTTCCATGAGCAGGCGGTCCTTCTGCTACTGGACTGGCACATTGCCGCGACGGGTTCGGCCCGTGCCCGCCGTCTGCGTGAGGAGTGGCAGCAGGTGCGGGAGCACATTGTGTGTGGCATGCCGCGCGCTTTGTTGCTCTATCAGGATGCCGATGCGATCTTGCAGGCAGCAACGCGGCGCGAACTGCTCGACGAGCTCGCCACCGGTATTGCCACGGATCGTCTGAGGGCCCTCAAACTCGATTACCGCAATCACCGTGTGGTTGCTGGCGGACGTGTTCCTCACTCCGGTGGCGGCAGCGCCTCAGATATGTTCTCGCTGCTTGCCTCGTACAGCATCCTCAATGCGGCGCGGGCTTTGGCCACCGAGAGAGTGACGGGAGCGGTGGCTCCGGATGATCCTCGTATCGACGACGGCGTCCGCAAGCTGATTCTCACGGAGGACTTCTTCGTCATGCAGCGGGTCGTGAAGTACGTGCGCGAGGCGTTGGAGAGTCTCGAAGACGCCGAGCTTGCCGCACTGATTGCGGCCAAGCGCTTGGGCGATTACAAAGCCTCGCTGGAGCGCCGCAACGTGCGCAGTATCGACGCTCCCGCAACCTACGGATGGATCTTGTACCAGAATCGCAAGAACGCCGCCGTCCTCAATCCGGATCGCTTCGATGAAGCGATCGCCAAGGCCTCCCTCGATGACCTCGTGGCGGGCTGGCGTGCAAGGCAGGTCAACGCATGAACGTCACATCAACAACCAATGCTCTTTTCACCACGGAACAGCAGGCGTGGCTTGATGGTTTCCTCGCGGGGATTGATGCGGCCCGTGGCCAGCAATCCAACGCGCCCGCACCCACGTTGACGGTCGAGGTGCTCTTTGGCACCCAAACCGGCAATGCGGGATACCTTGCCGAACAGCTGGTGGGCGCCCTGCATGCCGCTGGCCTTGGTGCGAACGCCACCGAGCTGGACGCGGCCGGTGTGGAGCGACTACTGGACTCGAGCCACGTCGTCGTTATCAGTTCTACGTATGGCGAGGGCGAGATGCCTGATAACGCCGAACTGTTCTGGGAAGCGCTGGTGGACCCGGGAACGCCGCGCCTGGAGCACCTCAAATATTCGGTGCTCGCCCTCGGGGATAGCGGTTATGACCATTTCTGTCAGGCTGGTAAGGATATCGATCTGCGTTTGGAGCAGCTGGGCGCGCGGCGTCTCGCCGCGCGTGTGGACTGTGATATCGAGTTCGAGGAACCCGCCGAGCATTGGCTCGACGAGGTGACTGCACTCCTCGTGGCGGAAGCTCCCGGTGGTCGCGCTGGCGGTGTGGGCGGTGGCGCTGGCGCAGCAGCCCAGAGTGGAACGTCCACTCGCGCCGCGGCTCCTGCCAAGAAGCGCTCGCCCTGGAACCGGCGCACCCCGTTCGGGTCCCGGGTCGCCGCGTCCCGGCTGCTCTCCAAGCCGGGCAGCGCGAAGCAGATCTACCATTACGAGTTCGACCTCGCCGATAGTGGCATCGAGTACGCGGCGGGTGACGCGCTCGCGGTCATGCCCGTCAACGACCCACTGTTGGTTGATGCCATGATTGGGCAGCTGGGACTATCACCCGAGAGCGATATCGACGGCGTCGCGTTGGCAGAGCGAATGAGGTGCGAGTGGGAGATTCGCACGCCCTCGAAGGAACTCATCTCGCTGCTCGCGGAACGTGCACCGTCGAGTGAGCTGGCTGACGTCGTTCGCCGCGACGACCATGATGCGCTTGACTCGTGGCTCTGGGGCCGTGATGTTCTCGACCTGCTGGAACTCACCGGTGTGCGTTTCCACGAGCCGGAACTCACGGGAATCTTCCGTTCGTTGCAGGCACGGCAGTACTCGATATCCTCGAGCCCGCTGGCCAGCCCGGATCGAGTTCACCTCACTATTGCGGCGGTGCGCTACGGTGAGCCGCGAGTGCGTGGTGGGGTCTGCTCCACCTTCCTTGCGGAGCGTCTGGGCGAAAATGAGTTGGTAGGCATCTATCCGCAACCCAACCAAGCCTTCTCGGTGCCCTCCGATCTCTCTCGACCCATCATCATGGTGGGGCCCGGCACCGGAATCGCCCCCTTCCGTGGCTTCCTGCACGAACGTATGGAGAGCGGTGCGACGGGCGGTAACTGGCTGTTCTTTGGCGATCAGCACCGCGCCACCGACTTCATCTACGAGGACGAGCTGACATCGCTGAGCAAGAAGGGCGTGCTGACTCATCTTGATCTAGCCTTCTCCCGCGACCAAGCGGAGAAAATCTACGTACAGAATCGCATGCGTGAGAAGGCATCCGAACTGTACGCGTGGCTGCAAGAGGGCGCGTATTTCTATGTGTGCGGCGATGCCTCACGCATGGCCAAGGACGTTGAGCGGGCGCTGCTCCAGGTGATCGCGGAGCAGTCGGGCACCGGCGACGATGGCGCACGTGACTATCTCGCCCAGCTCAAGAAGGAGAAGCGTTACGTGAGGGACGTGTACTGATGGATCCCGACAAGCGCGAGGATTCGGATTCGGTGGGAAACACCCCGCCACACTGCGAATATTGCGCCATGCACGGCTCCCGATGTGGTGACCAGCAGCTCGTCACCACGGAGATTGACGTGGGGATGGCGCTCGTGGGGTGTGCTGCCTTCGAGTGTGCTTTTGCGGTGACCGGATCTATTGGAGTTGTGCTGGCGCAGTCGGGACCCTATGCGCCAGTGTCCACACCGGGCGAGGCATTCCCGATGGCTCCCGGCCAGATCACTTTGAGAGTGCGACCCGAGAACCTACACGCCAGTGTGATTGCTCGAAGCGACGGTGAACGCCGTGAACTCATGGTTGAGCTCTCAGCATTTGGTGGACACCCCGTGCATCTGGTGAGGGTGGCGAGTGAGTTCGACACCCTGGTGATGGATGGTTTGGCACGCTCGGCCGGAGAAGGTCTGACTGAGAATAAACAGAGCCTGCCACAGGTATTCATTCCTTGGGAAGAAGGCGACCAGCTCGGGCAGATCGATGCGATCCTCGACGACGGCGGTGAGATCCGCCGAGAATTGCTGCCGCAGTATTATGCTGGACCCCACCCGCGGTGGATTAACGAACGGGTTCTTCCTGCCGTATTCGAGCATCTGTGTACTACCGGATTGCCACTATCTGTGGTCGTCTTCGCCGAGGGGGTGGCGCAGGCGGTTACCGGGTTCGTGCATGTGGCGAACACGGACGCACGTGGTCGGATGTCTGTTGGGCTTGGCTGTGCCAGCCTTGACCTCGAGCTGACCTTAGTCCATGAAGCTCTCCTCGTGCGTTCGCACGGACCGCTCGGCTTGACGAGTGCCATTGAGCTGTATGACGACCGGCACCACGTACTCGCATTGCTCACTCAGTTGGGATCTGTTTCTCCAGAGGTTCATCGTGCATGGGAGCTCCTCGCCGAATCGCTACCGGACGCTGAATAAGCGATTGCGCCGATAGGCAAGATGTTCGTGACATTCGCAGTGGGCCAGGGCCCATTGGCGGAATCTCTCAGAGGATGCATCAAAGGATCCGTCAGGTGGGGGTGTGGACATAACACCCCGGCTGAGAACGGCGACTTTCTGTACAAACTCGTCACTTTGTCGATTGTGGAAGCAGTCGGCAAACTAGGGAATCTCGCACTCCGGAGAAAGTAGCAGAGTCTCTACCTTGGGATCGGGTTTGGGGAAGGAACGATTACCTTTGTGTGAGGCGAAATCGATGTAACGCTTGAGAGCGTAGCTACTCTCGCAGGTGCCGTGAGGCGAACGGCGGAGGGCGTCGTCGTCGTTCATCTCGGCGGCCGGAATCTCTGGGCGAGTCCAGTAGGACGTATGAGGCTGTGGGAAGAAGCTGTGCCAGAACGCACGCCAACGGCTGCGGAACGTGCGGTGTACAGGGATGTCGCGTACCCCGGAGCCAAACAGGGGAGCCAGCGGACCGCCTATAAGATCCCCGCGGAAAATGTGCTTGACCGGGAAGTAGAGGTTTGTCCAGCGGGTGGGCGCGAAGAGGGCGCCGGAGTCGCCGACGATGAGTGGGCGAAGCATGTCATGCGAGTCCACGAATGCTGAAAGATAGAAGCCCGGATGGTCGCGCTGAGACCAGTCTCCGAGTGGTGGGCAGCTCGGCAGTTCCCGTTCACTTCTCAGCAGCTCGAACGGGGTGTTCTTTGTCGAAATGAGCATCGAGGCATGGGTGAGTGGTGAACCGAGAGTGACGAAGTCGGTGACGAGCCACGGGACACCCCGGGCCCGCTGCTCGCGCCAGAGTGCATGCTGCGCGTCCTGGAAGGCATCGAGTTGTTCTGGGGAAGGATCGCAGGGAAGGTTGCAGTCTTTCGCCCATTGCTTCACACGCGGTTGATCGCCATAGAGATCTGGATCAGGTTTGCGTGCCTCATCCCAGTACATGCGGAGGATGTCATAACCGATGACCGAACCGAGGCTATGCCCCACTACGACGATTCGCTCGTACTCACCCGACCGATGCAGGGCTCGGAGAAGCTCAAGTCCCTGTGTGCGAATAGCGGTGCGCGCTTCAATGTTGGCTGGGCGTGGGGTGAGATAGCGGGCGGCGTCCGCGACGAGGTCGTCAATAGTTCGCGAGATATAGAACCAGACCGCAGCAATGATCACCACGATGACGAGAGCTCCGATCGTCAGCCCCTGGGTGAACACGCCCGACCGAGAAACTTCGAGGGCCCAGTGCACAATGATGGTGATGAAGAGAATGAGTAACAACAGCAGGGTGTAAAAGGCAGCTGCGAGAGGGCCACCCTTCCAGCCTCCTCGACGAAACAGCAGGTTGAGCGCCCATCCCAAGGTGCCACCAACTCGCTTCTTGTGCATGTGATGGGCCCAGTAAAGCTCAAAGAGCTCCGTGGGAGGCCGCTCGCCCGGTATAGCAGGCAGCGCGATACGGCGCAGTTCGCTGTTTCTCGAAACGTTGTCAGGGCGGTTGTAGTATTTGTTGAATCCGAGGCCTCGCATGAAGCCACGGAGTGTCTCCATCGGAATCTGTTCTCCGATACCGTGAATGACGATAATGGCTTGTTTGGCTGTCATGTACTGATCGTACCCGTGCCCTCCGACACGTTTCCGTGGCGAGTTTTCAGGTGCGACGACGGCGCCCGCTACTTACGTAGGCGACCCCTTTTACGTACGCGACCACCTTACGTACGCGACCTCGTCGATAGCTGACCCCTTTACGTAAGTGGCGACGCCGGTAGCTGACCCTACGTCGTCGTCGTCGATCCGAAACAAGACCTTCTCACCTGTTTGGACCCGTGAGGTTTTCAGCTACCAGTCATGGTTTTCACCCAAGAAAATACATAACTGAACGCCAGAAACCTTACTAAACCAAATCAATGGACACATGAGCCACAGCCTGGCCTACTGCCCCACGGTCAAAAGCCTCAAACAAGCCGGGTTCACCACGCGAACCATGCCCCGACACACCCACACAACAGAAATGCCGGAACATAGCGAACTATGTTCCGGCATTTCACATACGTCGGGGCCTCAGCAGCTTTGCTGCTTCGACCCCTCCTTCTTCGGATGCCTCAAAGATAAATCTTCGGTCATCCTCATCAGTCGGGGTGGCGGGATTTGAACCCACGGCCTCTTCGTCCCGAACGAAGCGCGCTACCAAGCTGCGCCACACCCCGAGGCCATCGCTTTTGACCAAACGATCAATTGCAACCAGATCATCTTAACGGAGGAACACTAGGAAAGTGAAACCGGCCCACAGATCAATTCAGTGATGAGAGCGACAGTGCTGCGCGAACGCGCATCATCCGTTGGGCTGTGTCAACGTAAGAGAGGGGAACCGTCCTTAAACCATCGTGAACTCGACGAGGACCGCTTCGGGGCGGCAGGCCACCCGAACGGGTGTGAAGGGTGACGTTCCAAGCCCTGTGGTTACATTGACCCAGGCGGTAGGGAAGCTCTCCATGCCTGTCGGGACGGTACCATCCCCGTGAATGATCCCCTTGCCCGTGGGCGGCCACTGGAAGAGTCCGGAGGCATACTCGCGGTCGAGATCGCAGTTAGTGACAAGTGCTCCCACACCGGGCACGCATACCTGACCACCGTGGGTGTGGCCTGCGAACACTGCTGTGCACCCGTCGGCGACCATCTGATCGAGAGAACTCTGATAGGGCGCATGGACGAGCCCGATTTTGAGATCGGCACGCTGAGGAGAATCACCGGACCCATCCGCAGAAACCTCGGGGAACTGATCCCGGCCAATATGCGGATCGTCGACGCCCACGAGGTCCACGTTCCACCCACCCACACGCGCAGTGGCACGTGCGTTATTGAGGTTAATCCAGCCGCGTGCTTCGAACTCGGTGGTCATCTTCTGCCAGGGCAACTCGACAAGGTTCGCGTGCGGCTCGTGTGGTGAGCTGTGGTCGCGGAACAGGTAGATGAAAGGATTTTTCGGGGCTGGTCCAAAATAATCGTTAGACCCGTAGACGAAGGCACCGGGGGTGTCCGCGAAAGGTGCGAGCGCTTCCAGGAGTGGCTCCACCGCGTGCTTGCTGGCGAGTTGGTCTCCGGTCAGGACAAGGAAATCGGGCTGCGTCTCGGCCAGGCTCTGGATCCACTTGATTCTGTGGCGTTGCCACGGCACCAGGTGAATGTCGGAAAGATGAAGCACTCGAAGGGGCTTGAGAGCTTTTGCAGGGTCCGCTGCGGCGTCCCGGTTCCCAGCAGAATCCCCCTGTGGGATTCCGGTAAAACTTGCCCGCGCGCCGCCGTCGATCAATATAGAACGACGACGAAGCGTGTAAGCCTGCGCTTCACCCAACCCCCAGAGGGCGGCACCAGCGCCGAAGGTGAGGCCGGCGGCCATAGTCTTTTGTAGCATGTGTATTCCGTTCATGCGACTCAGTCGTCAGTCCCGTTTCCTCCTGTTGAGTCGTTATCTCCAGAGTTGTCAGAGTTACCCGATCCGCCATTATCGCCTGTTGAATTGCTTCTGCTGTTGGAATTGGAATTCGAGCTCTCGGCATTATCCGACTGGTTATTTGAGGATTCCCGTGTGGTCGTACTGTTCTTCGGGCGTGTCGTTGCGCGCGGCGGATTGGGGTTGGTGATGACGTTGCGATCGGGTGCGTTGAAGTAGGCGACTGGCTGGTCGGCTAGCGCCTGATTCATGTAACCGGAGAAGGTGAGGGCCGGGAAAAGACCTCCGTAGACCTCCCAGTAGTAACGGCCATTGATGACGGAACCAAGCATGGGAGTGTTGCCCTCCAGATGCCCGCTCCAGATGGCGGCGGAAAGCTGAGGGGTGTATCCAACGAACCACGCGTCGGCGTCGTCGTTGGACGTTCCGGTCTTTCCAGCAGCCTGTCGACCATAGAGAATAGCGTTCTCTCCGGTACTGCCGGGCGTCATCACATACTGCAAAACCGCGGTGGTTTCGCGAGCTAGTTCGGGCTCGATCACCTGTTTGCAGCTGGGGGTCTTCTCAAGGAGGACGGTGCCGTCATTGTCCGTGATGCTCGTGAAGGTGATGGGAGAGCAGGAGTTGCCCTCGGCGGCGAGTGTTGCCATGGCGGTCGCCATGGAAAGCGGTGTGATCTCGTTGGACCCCAGGATCATACCGGGGCCGTAGAACCAATCCTCGGCGTCGCCGCGCTGTACACCCATGTCCATGGCTAGTTGGGCGATGTTGCAGAGGTCGAGCTGCGTGGCCATCCGGACAAACGTGCCGTTGACAGAGCGGCGGGTCGCTTCGAGAACGGACATGTTGCCGCCGCCCACTCCTTCGAGATTTTGCATCGTGTAGTTGTCGGTGGAGTCGGGGGAGCACGAGATCGTGAAGTTACCGGCGGAGAAGGTGCCGGCGTTCGAGTTAAGTACCTCGTAAGCGGTGTGTCCCTGACGCAGCCACTCCATCAGGGTAAACAGCTTGAAGGTTGACCCGGATTGGCGGCCGCTTGCGCCACCCATGTCATAGCCGACGTTGAGGTTGAGGGTCGTGGTCCAGCTTCCGCCGTCCTCGCTGCCTCCACCGTAATTGGTGTTCTGGGCCATGGCCTTGATGTGCCCGGTGTTGGGCTCGACGCTGGAGAGTGCCATCTTGATGTTGGAATCATCGCCCACCGGAATGTTGCCCGTGATGGAATCGTAAGCGGCTTGCTGCATGCTCGGATCGAGCGTGGTCTGAATGGTGAGTCCGCCGCGGTAGAGCTTGCCTACGCGATCGTCCCAATCGGTCCCCCACGATTCATCTTCGAGGGCCTGGTTGATGACGTAATCACAGAAATAGGCTGAGATTCCGGCAGCTGAGCAACCGTTCTGAGGTTCGGAGAGAAGAAGGGTGCTTGCCACGGGAGTGGCGACGGCGGCGTCGTACTCCTCCTGGGTAATGTGACCGTTATCCAGCATCGTGTAGAGGACGACGTTGCGACGCTCTTCGGCCTCCTCGGGATGGGCTGCGGGATCATACTTCGCCGGGGACTGCGTAATGCCTGCGAGCGTGGCAGACTCGACGATATTGAGGTCGACGGCATGCTTGGAGAAGTAACGCTGGGCTGCGGCTTCGACGCCGTACTCCGAGCGGCCGAACTGGGCGAGGTTCATGTAGCCGGTGAGGATCTCGTCTTTTGTCATCGTCTTTTCGAGGGCGATGGCGTAGCGGGCCTCGTTGATCTTGCGGCCGATGCTGCGTTCGGTGGCCTGATCAATCAGCGTGTAGTCGTTGGAGATGCGTCCGCGTTCAATGAGTGCGTTCTTGACGTACTGCTGGGTGATAGACGAACCACCGGCCACGGCATCGCCGGAGATGTTATTGACGAATGCTCCAAGAAGGCCTTGGACATCCACGCCGCCGTGCGTGTAGAAACGCTTGTCCTCAATATCGACGACGGCGTCCTTCATGTGCTGCGAGATCTGATCTGAGGACACCACAATGCGGTTCATTGCGTAGATTCTGGCGAGCGTGCTGCCATCGCTGGCGAGGATGACGGATTGCTCTGAAGGTTCGGTGAACCCTAGATCTTCCGGTACTTCCTCGAACATCGCTGTTCCGGCATTAATCGCGGTGCCAGCCGCAGTGACTGCGGGCATGGCAATGCCAGCCATTAACGCTCCTCCGAGCAGTGTGGCTGAGAATAAGGCCAGGACCAGCGTCATGATCTGGCGCGCGGTGGCACCTTGCGGGCGAGAACTCGACATGGGTCCAGAATACGTGCTGTGACCGAAGTTGTCCCGAGGCCCACGGCATACTCCGGGCGTGAAGGTCGTCCCACTAGGGGATGACTTGGGAGAACATTGGGAGAACAGATGAGGCGCGCGGCGTAGTGGCGATACGTGCGAAGCCACTGCTGTGTCGCTAAATTTCGCCTGAATGACGGGGGTCTTCGCCTAGATATCGCCGCGCGATTTCGCGAGGGCGGAAGGAGGTAAGCGGACCTGGTTCCTGTTCCTTCTGTGGGTGGTAGCCCGTATACCTTGGGGTCCTCGATATGTAAATGTCTTGAAATGTAGACAAACCGTGTGGGTATGTGTGGTGAGGTTTTGATATCCACTACGACCTGCAGTTTTGTTCCATATTGGGATGTTGGTTGCCGGGGAAGGGGTACGAATTGGCTATGGGGTTAGCTAAAACGTCTCACCATTTGATCCCGTGCCAAAGTGAGATTTGAGTAGTAGCCCTCACTTATGCCTAAGATAGTGGCACCAACGTGACGGTGGTCACTTAGAACCTCTAAGGACAACGATGTTCTTGAGGGGAAGGAGTACTAAATGTCGCTGGCAACAGCAGATCAGACCTGGGCAGTAGAAGCTGCCTGCGCCAATACCGATCCGGATTCCCTCTTTGTTCGAGGTGCAGCCCAGCGTCAGGTGAGGCAGGTCTGTTTCTCCTGCCCAGTACGAATCAACTGTTTAGCGGATGCTCTGGATTCTGAGATGACCTTCGGGGTGTGGGGCGGATTGACTGAGCGCGAGCGGCGAGCCCTGTTGCGTCGCTATCCCAATGAGAAGGACTGGTACACCAGGCTTTCCAAGGGGACCGACGACGTCGCCGTCGATCTTCGCAACGGAAAACTGCCGCGGTTGGGTACTCGATTCTGAGGTTCACAAGGTGCCTTCGCGGGCTCTCCACGCACTAATCACGTTTAATGCACGCCAGATGGCGTGCATTCTCTATAAGCAGGCACGCATTCTCGATAAGATCGACCCATGCAAAAATGGGAGTACGCAACAATTCCGCTTCTTATCCACAACACCAAGGCCATCCTCGACACCTGGGGCGACGACGGCTGGGAACTCGTCACGGTGATCCCCGGTCCCGACGGGCAGAACCTGGTGGCTTACCTTAAGCGTCCGCGCGACTGAGCGGGGGAGAGTCAATGACGATCGTCCCCTCAGCCCGCCTCGCGGAGTTGGGTATTGACCTACCCGCCGTGGCCGCGCCCGTAGCCGCCTACATCCCCGCCCAGCGTGTTGGCAGCGAGGTTCGCACCTCGGGTCAGCTTCCTTTCGTTGGAGGCACACTGGTGTCGAAGGGGAAGGTCGGCGAATCGCTTTCGGCGGATGACGCATATGGTTTGGCACGTGTTGCCGCCCTCAACGCGTTGGCCGCCGCCGCGTCTGTTTCCGGCGGTATCGACGCCATCAAGCAGATTCGCCATGTCACCGTGTTCGTGGCGTCTGCGGTTGACTTCACCGGTCAGCCTCAGGTTGCCAACGGCGCCTCCGAACTATTCGCCGAGATTTTCGGCGACAACGGTGCCCACACCCGTTCCGCCGTCGGAGTTGCGGTTTTGCCGCTCGACTCGCCGGTGGAAGTTGAGCTGGTGTGCCGCGTCGCTGAGTGACAATCTCCTGTTGGGTGGAGCATAGCCGGTCACGACGAATAACGCACCGGAAATCGCCTGATTGAGGCTGTTTTGGTGGGGGTCCTAACCGCATACGGTGCATTATCCGTTTCAGTGTCTGTGAACGCTCGCGCTGCGTCGCCGTGCCACTGCGGGGTCAGTTGACTTCCTCATCCTGGGGCAAGCCCGCAGCGGATTTCGTTACCCTCGCTATCGAGTGCATGCACTCGTAGTCTCGGGTTTCCTCATCCTCACTAACGCAAGTGAACTCGCGCTGTTCGGTTTTCGTCGTCGTCGGGCAAGACTAGATACACGAAGAGGGGAGCACTTCAATCTCTGAAGTGCTCCCCTCTCGGCTAAACGCGGGCGTCTCTTAGCTCAAGGCGTCAGTGCGCGCGGCGCTGGAGGCGACCGATCTCGATGAGGAGGACGGCGCGGCCTTCAAGGCGGATCCAGTTACGCGACACGAAATCGGCGAGAGACTTGTTAACAGTCTCGCGCGAGGCGCCAACGAGGTGAGCCAGTTCTTCCTGGGTGAGGTCGTGAGGGACGTACACGCCTTCCGGGGTACGCTCGCCGAAACGGTTGGCCAGGTCCAGAAGGGCCTTGGCAACGCGACCGGGAACGTCGGAGAAGACGAGGTCAGCCATCTGCTCGTTGGTATGGCGCAAACGACGCGCCAACTCACGCAGCATCGACTGGGAGAGCTCAGGATGCGCAGCCAGGAACACCATCATGTCCTTGTGCGACAGCGAGAGCAGCTTCGTGGGTGCAATTGCGGTGACCGTGGAGGAACGAGCCCCAAGATCGAACAGTGATAGCTCACCGATGATCTCACCGGGGCCAAGAACGGCGATGAGGTTCTCGCGGCCGTCGTCGGACGAGTGGCTCAGCTTTACCTTGCCTTCGGTCAGGATGTAGAGGCGATCGCCTTCGTCGCCCTCGCGGAAGAGCGAGTCTCCACGCTTGAGGCTCGTTTCGCTCATGAGCTCGCCCAGTGCTTCAAGATCCTCTGGTTCGAGATCCTTGAAGAGTGGAACGCCCTTAAGAACGCTCGTATCCATGTGTTCCCTTTCTAGTAAGTGTCTAAAGCTCTGAGGATTGAGGCAATGTGCCGCTCATATCAGGCAAACTCCTCAACAATATGCCATACACATCACATCTTGCCATCTCAAAGCCACTCCTCGCACTAATACGCTGGATGTATGTCTTCGAAAACTCGACTTCCTTTCCGTCCGCGGGCCCTACGGGACCGCCGCGCGGCCGCCGAACGCATCTGCGAACGCCTCGCTGAGCTTTACCCCGACGCCACCTGTGCGCTCAATTTCCGCAACCCATTCGAGCTTCTTGTGGCTACAGTTTTGTCCGCGCAGACCACTGACGTGCGGGTTAATTCCGTGACACCGACGTTGTTTGGAGAGTTTCCTGATCCCGAGGCGATGGCCGGTGCTGATCGGGAGCGATTGGAGGAAATACTGCGGCCGCTGGGGTTCTATCGCGCGAAGGCAAAGTCCTGCCAACGGCTCGCGGCGTTGCTGTGCGACCGTTTCGGGGGCGAGGTGCCGCGGACCCTTGAAGAACTCGTGACGTTACAGGGCGTGGGGCGCAAAACCGCCAACGTGGTGCTGGGTAACGCCTTCGACACCCCGGGTATCACCGTAGATACACACGTGGGGCGGCTGTCGCGGCGCTGGGGCTGGACCCGCGAGGAGGATCCAGTCAAGGCGGAGATGGATCTGGCGAAGATCCTGCCGCAGCCGGATTGGACCATTATCTGCCATCGCATCATCTACCACGGGCGGCAGGTGTGCCACTCGCGGAAGCCAGATTGTTTGGCGTGTCCAATGGCGGACCTGTGCCCGTCCTACGAGCTGATCGTGGGCGTGCCGTACGAGGGGTGAGGGGTGGCGCTTGGGTTCGCTAAATGGCTATGAGAGCGGCCTTGCCGCCTCTATTGGCACGAACGCCGCTCTCATAGCCACTGGTGGGCTCCGGACATTCACTCAACATGCACGGCATGCATCTCAACACTCATATTTGGGTGTTGTGCACGCACAGCACTGACGTCCGTAGCCGCGCGCGAAGGTGTGCGGGAAGAGTATGCAATGAGTTTTCGCGTCGTGAAGGACTCTGGGTCGACTAGACGACGTCGACCCAGACATCCACGTTGTTTATGACACCCTCTCCCCCAAGCGGGTTTATGGCTTAGGCCCGTGCTGCTTCAAGTTGGGCTTGTGTCAGAGGGCGGTCGAATAGATCAGGCGAACTGCTTCTGGGTCGGGGTTTCCTGCGTCTGAGCACCTGTCCTCTAGGGTGAGTCCGATTCTCTGCGCCACCTGCGCCGACGCGGTGTTGTGCTCCAGTAAGTAGGCGATTACTGGCAAGTCGGGGTTTGTCTCGTTGGCTTTGCGAACTGCTAGTTCTGCTACCCGGCTTGCCACTCCTCGCCCCTGGGCATTGGGTGACAGGCGGTAGCCGAGATTCCAGAACGCGTTGCGCTGAACGGAACAGCCGACCATCCCCAGAACTTGGTTTGTTTCCGTGTCGCGGACAATCCAAGGCCCCAAAGAATGGGTATTCCAGGACTCGTTCCATTCGTCGAATTTTGTCCGTGTTTGCGAGATGTCTGTATGCCGACCTGACGGTAGATGAGTCCAGGTACCCGGATTGCTGTAAATTGCGTGAACTGCGTCGAGGTCGCTGTCGGCTCTTGGAATGGTGAGTGTCAGTTCAGTAAGCCTCAGGGAATCTGCCATTTGCATAGTTTATCGGCAGCTCTTCTGAAGCAGGCGTTGTAGGAATGGGTATGTGAGAGACGCCGGAGAGTGGGCTTGGGCTTGGGCCTGGGTTCGCTAAATGGCTATGAGAGCGGCCTTGCCGCCTCTATTGGCACGAACGCCGCTCTCATAGCCACTGGTGATGGGGTGGGTTGGTGGTTGGTCAGTTGGCTCCCCGGGCACTCAGCACGTGGAGGGGTGCCGTCACTGCTGGATACTGGCAGTGCTGGGAAAGGATTGAGGAAAATGGAAAGGATTGAGCATTTTGACGCGTCCTCGCGCTCAATTCTTTCC